>SLDH01000029.1 GCA_007125415.1 Roseovarius sp. | reverse complement strand
GCAACCCATCACGGTCCAGCACCGAGATCTCATCGCCGCGATAGATCGGAACCGCGCGGGAGCCCCCCCCGGGGACCGGGTGGCGTTCCGTGCCATGCGGCAGGATCGGCAGACCGGGCGTGATGATCCCTGCACGCTCATAGGGCGTTTCAAAAACAGGTGTCACATTCATTGCATCCCCCTCCTCCGGGACCCAATCGGACGCAGGTGCGCCTATAATTCCAATTCGTACATGATCACAACCCCAGAGCCTTCTTGCGGCGATTGGCCCAGCTCAGGATCGCCATGTCGAAGGTAAGCGCCATCAGCGACACACAGATACCCAGCACGAAGTTCTTGCCAAGATCGGTCCCTGCCAGCGTGCGCTGCAATTCCTGACCCAGATCCTGGGTGCCGATGAAGGCGGCGATGATGACCATGAAGAAGGCGAACATGATCGCCTGGTTGAAGCCCACGGCCATGGTCGGCACCGCAAGCGGCAGCTGGACGCTTGTCAGCTTCTGCCAGCGGGTAGCCCCGGACATGTCGGCTGCCTCGCTCATTTCGGGCGGCACATTGCGCAAGCCTTCGATCGTGTAGCGCGTGAGCGGCACCATCGTGTAGATCACGACCGACAGAACAACCGTCGTATCGGTGATCCCGAAGAGCATGATGGCCGGCAGAAGATAGACGAAGCTCGGGAAGGTCTGCGCAGTATCGCACAGCATCAGAATCCGCTTCGACCATCGCTCGGAGCGCGATGCGACGATGCCCAGCGGGATTCCGAAGAGCGACGCCAGAAACACCGCCGCGAACACCGTGTAGAGTGTGATCACGGAGCGGTCCCACCAGCCCGACAGGGCGACCAGCGAGAAGAAGATGAGCGCATAGAGCGCCGGCCGCTTGCCTCCCACGCCATAGGCAAAGGCGACGACAAAGAGGATGAAGGCCGAGGTGGGTATCCACAAGAGCGCATCGCGGAACGGCACCAGCACCCAGACATTGAGCACATAGCGGATCGTGCCGGTAATCGACTTGACCACATCGAGTGCGAGGAACCCCTTGATCAGCGCGTCGATTTCGCGCGCCTGAGAGAAGGACTGGCGGCGACCGATATCGTTCAGCATATCGAAGAACTGCGCCGCCACATAGAATACGCTGAAGAGGACGAGCGCCACGACCACATGCTTGTGCCGAAGGTACCAGGGCGTCCCACGCTCGAAATGCACGGGCTGTTTGGCAACCCATGCCTTCGACATCTGGTCGAGCATGATCGCCAGCAGCACGATGGTTATCCCGATCTCGAGGCTCCGTCCCAGACGAAAACTGTTCATCGACGACAAAAGAGTGGCACCAAGGCCGGGCATGCCGATGAAGGCGGTCAGGACGATCATGGCCAGAGAGAGCATGATCACCTGATTGACCCCGACGAGTATCTCGGTCCGGGCGGTGGGGATGAACACCTTGGTCAGCATCTGCCAGCGCGTGGCCCCCGACATCTTGCCAGCCTCGACAACCTCCGGGGACACCTTGCGTAAACCGATCGTGGTCATGAGGATCATGGGGGGCGTGGCGTAAATCGTCGTGGCGATTGCCCCCGCCGTGGGGCCGACCTTGAAGAAGATCACCGCCGGCAGAAGATAGGTGTAGAACGGCAAGGTCTGCATGACCGCCAGCAGCGGCCGGATCGCATTGTCGAAGGATCGGTATTTCCAGGCAGTGATGCCCACCACGAGCCCGATCGCGAACCCGAGCGGCGCGGCCACCAGCAGCACCGAGACGGTCTGCATGGTGATGTTCCACTGCCCCATCAGAGCGGTCCAGATCATGGTTCCGCCGGCCAACAGCGCCATGCGCCAGCCGCCGAGGTAGTAACCCAGAACAACGGTGACTGCCGCGACCGAGGACCATGGCAGAGGATTCTCGAAATACGGCCAGCGATGCCTGCCTTCGAGGATATTGGCGGTAACGCCCAGCATGAATTCAAGCGGGCCGTCGGCAAACCAGCGGGTCACATAGATCAGGCCCCAGCGCCCCGCGTCCATATCGCCCCTGATGAACTCGAAAAATACATCGAGCCAGTCCGCAAAAGGCGGAATCCAGACGTCAGGCAGACGCACAAGAAAATCCGGCAGGATCGGCTTGGCCGCAGTCAGGATCAGGGCGGTGACGAGAATGGCCTGCAGGAACACATCTCGCTCACTGCGTTCATGAGGGGCCGGCAGAGGGCTTGCAACATCGGCCATTTCAGGCGGGCCCCATCAACAGATCGAGCGCGGCCTTGCGTGACATGACGCCTGTCACCGTGCCGCTGCTGTCCGCGACGGGCAGGTTTTCGCGCGGGTCATTGACAAGCGTGCGGGCCAGCTGCCGGATGGTCATGCCCCCGTCGATCGGGGTGCCTTCAACGGCCTCGCCATTCAACGGCTTCGCCAGCGCACTGGCATGGACCACGAGCGCCTTTTCGACATCCTCGGTGAATTTCAGCACATAGGGTGTCTTCGGGTTGAGGACGATCTGATCAGGCGTGTCGCACTGTTCGATCGCGCCATCCTTCATGATGGCGATACGGTCGGCCAGTCGCAGAGCCTCGTCGAAATCATGGGTGATGAAGACGATCGTCTTGCCCAGCATCTCCTGCAGGCGCAGGAACTCGTCCTGCATCTCGCGGCGGATGAGCGGGTCGAGCGCCGAGAAGGGCTCGTCCAGAAACCAGATATCGGGCTCGATGACGAGGCTGCGCGCGATTCCGACGCGCTGTTGCTGACCGCCTGAAAGCTCGCGCGGGAAGTATCCTTCGCGCCCGTCGAGACCCACGAGCTTGATCACCTCCATCGCACGCTCGCGCCGCTTGTGGCTGTCCTGGCCGCGCATCTCGAGCGGAAAGGCCACGTTTTCAAGCACCGTGCGATGCGGCAAGAGCCCGAAAGACTGGAACACCATCCCCATCTTCGAGCGCCGCAATTCGATGAGGCCCTTTTCGGGCAGGGCCATGATATCCTGCCCGTCGATCTCGATGGTACCCCCGGTGATGTCATGAAGACGCGAAAAGCAGCGGACGAGGGTGGATTTTCCAGAGCCAGACAGGCCCATGATCACAAGCATCTCACCCTTGCCCACATCGAGCGAGACATCCTTCACACCGGCGATATAACCATCGGCGAGAATGTCATTGTAGGATTGCCCGTCAGGCATCTGGCTGAGATATTGTCGGGGGTTCGGGCCGAAAAGCTTCCAGGCGTTTCGACAGGATATTACAGGCGTGTCAGTCTGCATGAGCACCGCATCTCTTTAGCATGGAAAAGGAGTGATTATGTGCTATTTGGCAAGTCTGCCCCGCCTTCAGGGCAGGGCAGACGAATTGCCTGGAAAGATCGGAAATCAGCTTCCGACGGCCTCCATCCAGGGCCTCCAGACGTCTTCGTTCTCTTCCATCCAGATCTCGGCGGCTTCCTCGGGATCGTAGTCGTCGATATCGACGAGCTTGGCCATTTCCGCGATCTGCGCGTTGTTGAACGAGATTTCTTTCAGCAGCGCATAGGCATTCGGCCATTTGTCGGGCATCCCGTCCCAGGCGGCCTTTTTCAGATAGCCATCCGCCGGGTTGCCGCAATCATGCAGCGCATCGGGGTTGGGGCCGACGGCAGGATCGGTATCGCAGCCTTCTTCCCAGGGCGGGAACTCCACGAACTCACCGGGCCAGACCGCCTCGGCGAAGTTGGGGGTCCAGTTGAAGACCAGCACAGGCGTTCTGTCAGGTTCGGCCGCGCCGATATGCGCCCAGAGCGCAGCAGCCGATCCGGCATTGACCACGACATAGTTGAGATCGAGCGCCTCAGCACGTTCCTTGCCATGCTTGAGCCAGTCGACCGGCCCGTCAAGGAAGAGACCCTGATCACCGGTTTCCGGTGTGGCGAAAAGATGTGCGCAATCATTCAGCGCTTCCCAGTCGGGCAGACCCGGGCAGGCATCCTTGGTCCACATCGGATACCACCAGTCCTCCCGCGTCACCGCGTCATGGTCACCCGCATCATGAAGCCCGCCACGCTCCAGCGCCTCACGGAACGACGCCCCGAAAGCGCCTTCCCACACTTCGAGCTCAAGCGCCACATCACCCAGCCGGATCGATTCGTAAACCGCCTGGCTATCCGTGGTGACATATTCGACATTGTTGCCCATCGATTCGAACATATTTCCGACAATATGGCTCATGACGATCTGGCTGGACCAGTTATGGATCGGGATCACGATGGGATCCGAACTGTCTTCCGCCGCGAAAGCTGCGCCTCCTGCTGAGATGGCAAAAGCCGCCGCGGCGGCAAGGTTTCTGATTTTCATTGATAACTCCCCGTTTGGTTGATCTCCGATCTTGAGTCGGAGCGCATTGAGCAAGCCGAGTATGCGGCAGTTTACGCAGATGTCAGAATCTAAATTTCTTAGCCTTTGCCTATAAAAATGTGTGGCAAACCAGAAAAATCGAGCTATTTGGAGAATTTGTGCCTAACATTTATGCAGGCTAAAATGCTCAAGGACCGATCAATCCTGCCACGGCTTGACCATCTGCTGGCCTTCGAGGCCGCGGCGGAGTTGGAAAGCTTTGCAGCAGCGGCAAGAGAGCTGAACGTCAGCGAGACCGCCGTAAGCCGCAAGATACGCATTCTGGAACAGCATTTCGACTGTGCGCTCTTCGTGCGCGGCCATCGTTCGGTGGAATTGACCGAGCAGGGGCGCAAGCTTCTCAGCGGGCTGAGCGCGCCGCTGGAAAGCATCGCGCGGCTCTCGGAAGAGATGTTGACCAACAGAGCGCGCAGCACCGTGCATATGTCGGCCACGAATTCCGTCGCCTCGCTCTGGCTGATGCCGAGGTTGCACAAGTTTCATGCCGCTCACAGAAGCATCACGATCAGCCTGATGTCGTCGGATCGCGATTCGGAATGTCTGACCGAAGATTTCGATCTGTCGATCCTGCGCGGCGAGGGCACCTGGCCGGGGTTCATCGCGCATCATCTTTTCGGCGAAACCGTGTTCCCGGTCTGTGCGCCGGGCTACCTTCGCAACCATGTCGAAATCGACGGTGTAATGGAGTTGCCGCAGCACGCGCTGATCGAGGTAAGCAACAACCATACCGAATGGCTGAACTGGAAGACATGGCTGCGGCATCAGGAGGTGGACCCCAAGAGCGTCCGCCACTCGACCTTCGTGAATACCTATCCGCTGGCCATTCAGGCCGCCATCGACGGGCTGGGCATCGCCCTTGGCTGGGGTCACCTGGTGGACCGTCAGATTGAATCAGGGGCACTCGTGCGCCCCTTGGGCGAGGTGCATGTGCGCACCAATTCGGGTTATTACCTGCTCAGGCGCGAAGGTGCCCCCAGCCATTCGGAACGCGATGTGGTTGCAAACTGGCTCATGCAGGAAAGCGCGGCGCGCAAGCGCTACCGGCAAACCTTCCAGTCGGCCTGACAGCGCCCCAGCAGGCTGCTGAAGAAGTGTCTGACCCCCCCCTCCAGGCGCGTTGAGCCGGAAACCTGTTCCGCGCCACGCCCGCCTCACGGTCTCGCCCGGGCGACCAGCCCGGGCGGCGCCCGACCCTCCCCCCGGGAGGGCGCCACCCTACTCTTGCCTTAGAAAAAGAGGGGGAGGAACTGTTTCCCTCGCTTTTGCAGCCTCGTTTATTTTCGGCAGCCTGCTGGAGTGCTTCCTGATCAGGTTGGATCACCTCCGCCTGCTCCTTGCCCATGCGCGGCTTGGTGCAGGGTGCCTCAGGTTGATCGAGCGCGCCCTACCCGCCCTGCGCGATCAGAACGTCCACATGCGCGGCCGCACTTTCAGCGAGCGCCGCAAGGTCGTACCCCCCCTCGAGGCAGGAGACCACACGCCCGCCGCACTGATCCGCGGCCAGGGCACAGAGCCTTTCCGTGATCCAGGCAAAATCCCCGACCCCGAGATTCAGCCCCGCCAGCGGATCATCGCGGTGCGCATCGAAACCGGCGGATATGAAAATCAACTCCGGCTCGAACGCGGCCAGAGCCGGGAGCGCCTCATTCTCCATCCGCTGGCGGAAGGCCGGACCAGCCGTGCCCGGATCGAGCGGAACGTTCAGAATCGTGCCATGCGGGCCCACCTCATGCGCCATGCCGGTGCCGGGCCAGAGCGGGCTTTGATGGCTTGAGCAGAAAAAGGCGCGGGGCTCGTCCTGCAACAGATCCTGTGTGCCATTGCCGTGATGCACGTCAAAATCCATCACCGCCACGCGGGCAAGGCCATGATGATCGAGCGCGTGTTTCGCCGCGATGGCCACCGTGCCGAAAAGGCAGAACCCCATGGTTGTCGCGCTCTCGGCATGATGCCCGGGCGGGCGCATCGCCACAAACGCATTTCTCGCCTCGCCCGCCATCACCATATCCACGGCACGGATCGCCCCGCCGACAGCACGCAAGGCCGCCTCCAGACTGCCCGGGGACATCCATGTATCTGCATCCATGGAGACGAAACCCTCCGCCGGTGCGGCGCTCCGGACATGGTCGATATGAGATTGCGGATGGGCGCGCAGCAGGTCCGCGTCCTGCGCGAGCGGGGCCTCCACGCGCAGCAGGTCCTTGCCATCGAGCGCTTCGAGAACGTGGGCGATACGCGCCACCTGCTCGGGATGGCCCGGGGGGGTGACATGCTGCAGGGCGGCGGGATGGGTGATCAGCGCGGTGGTCATGGGCGTCCTCCTCTTCTGCCCTGACCTGACCGGAAAGCGCTTCCCATGTCCAGAGCAGGCTTGTTGACCCCCGAAAGCCATGTAAAGCTGAAACGCCATGGAAGAGATCACCCCCGCATCGCCAGCCCCACCCAGCGATTTCGAGCAGGCTCAGGAGATCGCGCTGACACTCTGGCACCAGGCGCTGAGCTTTCTCGGCGGGCTGCTGCGGCCGTGGAACGCCTATCAGGTTCTCATCGTCATCGGCGTGATCTTGGCAGCCTGGGCGCTGGCCCATGTTCTGGGGCCACGGCTTCATGACTGGCTGCGCGCGCGTGAGGGCTGGCCGAAATGGCGGATGCGCTTCGGCGTCATGATCCATCGGCGCTTGCGGCTGATCTTCTTTGTCGCCCTGATCTGGCCGATCGTCTGGATCATGCGGGAGATCACCTGGCCCAGCCGCTCCTACCTTCTGGTGATCGTGGCCGATCTGGCGCTGGCCTGGCTGCTGATCACAGTGGTCACACGGCTTATCTCGAACGGGCTGGTCCGCACAACGGTGCGCTATGGTGCCTGGACATGGGTCACGCTGAGCATCATGGGGCTGACCGGTGAGGCACGCACGCTGCTCGACGCCGCGAGCGTGCATGTCGGCGAGATACGCATTTCGCTCTGGCTGATGCTTCAGGCGATGGTGGTCATCGGCCTGCTGGTGGCATCAGCTCGCTTTCTTGCCACGGTCAGCGCCGCACGAGTCCGGCGAAACGACGAGATATCGCCCTCGATGCAGGTTCTGGCGGTAAAGTTCCTGCAGGTGATCTTCTACGGTCTGGCCTTCTTCATCGGATTGCAAGCCATCGGCTTCGACTTCACCGGGCTTGCCTTCCTGTCGGGTGCCATAGGCCTCGGGCTTGGTTTCGGTCTGCAGAAAGTGGTGTCGAATCTCGTATCGGGCGTGATCATCCTGATGGACAAGTCCATCAAGCCCGGAGATGTGATCAGCCTTGGCGAAACCTTCGGCTGGATCAACGCGCTGGGCGCGCGATATGTGAGCGTGATCACTCGCGACGGCCGCGAATATCTGATCCCCAACGAGGATCTGATCACCGGGCAGGTGGTCAACTGGTCTCACTCGAACGAGCTTGTGCGGCTCGACATTCATTTCGGCACCGCCTATGCCTGCGATCCGCATGAGGTCCGCCGGATTGCCATAGAAGCGGCCAAGACCGTTGATCGAGTGCTGGGATACAAGGAGCCTGTCTGTCATATCGTGGACTTTGGTGACAGTTCGGTCGATTACATCCTGCGCTTCTGGATTTCCGATCCGACAGGCGGGCTGACCAATGTGCGTGGCAATGTCTATCTCGCCCTTTGGGACGCCTTCAAGCTTCACGGCATTTCCATCCCCTATCCCCAGCGCGAGGTGCGCCTGCTGGGCGACACCGAAAAGCCGCCACAGACAGCGGATTGAGCAGCCTGCGCCGAAGTGGCAGATTTCCCCGAACCAGCGCTTGCGGTGCATCAGCATCATTGAAATGTCATCATTCCCTTGCTAACTTCGCGTCATGCTCAGCACCGGGGCTGATCGGTGCCTTGCAAAGGAGGACAGTGTTCTGTCTTTAATGGCTGCAGCGGCATCCGCCGCCGACCACGGGGCGAAGCATCTTTCGCCCGACATGAGCGCGACCAGCGAAACGCAACTTGCGCGCATCCTTTCCTCACTGGACGAAGACAAGGCAGAAGATATCGTGCAGATCGATCTGCGCGGCAAAAGCGCCATCGGCGATTACATGGTCATCTGTTCAGGCCGCTCTTCGCGGCAAGTCACCGCCATATCGGAAAAGCTGGCGGATCGTCTCAAACACGAGATCGGGGTTCTCTCCAAGATCGAAGGCAAGGATGCCGGCGATTGGGTGCTGATCGACACGGGTGACGTTATTGTCCATGTGTTCCGGCCCGAAGTGCGCGAATTCTATCAGTTGGAAAAGATGTGGCTGCCTTCGGTTGAGGTTGCACCACCCAACGGATGATGCGCCTGCATATCTGCGCGGTAGGCCGCCTTCGGCCCGGGCCGGAGCGCAGCCTCGTCGATGATTATCTTGCGCGATTTGATCGCACGGGGCGGCAGTTCGGGCTGAGTTTCTCTCGGCTGATCGAGGTCGAGGACAAGAAGGGCGGCGGCAAGGAAGCTGAGGCGCTTTTGCTGATCAAGGCCTTGCCGGAGCCTTGCCGCGTTGTCGCTCTGGATGAACGGGGCAGGCACCTGAGCTCACCGGACTTCGCGCAGGAACTGGCGGCAGAGCGCGATTCGGGCTGTGGTGATCTGGCTTTTGTCATCGGCGGTGCGGACGGCCTCGGTGCCGACCTTCTGGCGCGCGCGGACATGACGCTTTCCTTCGGCGCGATGGTCTGGCCGCATATGCTGGCCAGGGTGATGCTCTCCGAGCAGCTTTACCGCGCATCCTCCATTCTTGCAGGCAGCCCCTATCATCGCGCCTGATCCGGCGATGACGGTTTGCAGGGGTAATTGCGGTTGAGCCCCAAGGCGGGCCGGCCTAGGCGGCCGGATGCAATCTGCATGACCACGCTTGCCTGCAGGATGAGGGCAGCGCCTACCGGGGCAATTCAGTTGGAACGCGCTATGCGAAGGTTGTTGGCGTGCTTCCCGATCAGGTTGGATCACCCCCGCCTGTTCCTCGCTCCTGCGCGGAGCCAAGGCCGCAGGCCGCCGCGCATCGCTGGGCCGCCCCCACGGCCCGGCGATTTGGCAATCGCAAGCGCGCCGATCAGAGGTCTTGCGTATGTGGCACTATAAATCGCTGCCGAACAACCGCCGGTTCGCCGCGCCGCGGCCCAGCGATGCGCGGCTTGGTGCAGGTTGCCTAAGGTTGATCGAGATTGACTCTGGTCGGAGAGGGTCGCGCCCGATCAGGCCACCATCTGTTCGGCCTTCTTCAGGTCCACCGAAACAAGCTGGCTGACCCCCTGTTCCGCCATGGTGACACCGAAGAGCCGGTCCATCCGGCTCATCGTGACCGCATGGTGCGTGATGATCAGAAAGCGCGTATCGGTGCGGCGGCACATCTCATCGAGCAGATCACAGAACCGGGCCACATTGGCATCATCAAGCGGTGCATCCACCTCGTCCAGCACGCAAATCGGCGCCGGATTGGCCAGAAACACCGCAAAGATCAGTGCCAGCGCGGTCAGGCTCTGCTCACCACCCGACAGAAGGCTCATCGTCGCCAGTTTCTTGCCCGGTGGCTGGCACATGATTTCCAGCCCGGCCTCGAGCGGGTCATCACTTTCGACCAGAACGAGATTCGCCTCGCCCCCGCCGAAAAGATGCCGGAACAGCATGGCGAAATTGCTGTTGACCTGCTCGAATGCGGTCAGCAGACGCTCCCGCCCTTCGCGGTTGAGGCTGGCAATGCCGCTGCGCAGGGTGCGGATCGCTTCTTCCAGATCGGCTTTCTCGGTGATCAGCATGTCATGTTCCCGCTGCACCTCGACCGCATCTTCCTCGGCGCGCAGGTTCACCGCGCCCAGCGCATCGCGCTGACGCTTCAGGCGATTGACGTCGGCCTCGATGGCCTGTGCATCGGGCATGTCCTCGGGATCCGCGCCCAGGCGTTCCAACAGGGCGGCCGGGGTCGTGTCCTGCTCATCGGCGATGCGTGCAGTGGCCTGCTCTGCGGCCTCACGCGCCGCCTCGGCGCGGGCCTCGGCGCGGGCGCGGGCCTCACGCGCCTCGGAGGCGACCCGCTCGGCCTCGCGCTCTTCCATGATGGCTGCCCGGGCAGCGCTTTCGCCCGCCGAGAGCGCATCGGCGGCAGCACCGCGCCGGGCCTCCGCCGCAGCAATGGAGGCGCCCAGTTCCGCACGCTGCGCGCGCAGCGCATCTGGAACGGCTGACGCGTCGTCAAGCTCCTCCTGCGCATCCTCGCGGCGGCGCTCAAGCTCGGCGCCGCGTGCCTCTGCCGTCTCCAGCCGCGCCCGCCAACCGGTGATCTCCTTGGCGACAGCCTGCGCGCGGCGCGTGCGCGCCTCGCCCTCGCGGCGCAATTCTTCATGGGCGGAGCGGCACGCCAGCATCTCGCTGCGCGCGGCTTCCATCTTTCGCTTGAGATCGTCGATCTCGACACGGGCGGCTTCGAGATCGGGCAGGTCATCGCGCGCCGCCTCGGCCGCCTGCATCGCCTTGCGCGCCTCCTGCGCCTCTTTCTCGTGGCGGGCCACCGCAAGGCCCAGCGCATCCAGCCGTGACTGCGCCAGGTTGCAATCCGCCTCGGCGCGGCTGAGCGCGCGGGCGGCCTCGTTCATGGCCGTGTCGGCGGCGCGGCGTGCCTCACGGGCCTGCCGGTCGGCCTCGGTGGCGGCGGCAAGGTCGGCGCTCAGCATCTCGTGGGCGTCGCGCATCCCGTCGGCCCGTGCGCTGGCATGGGCCAGTTGCTGCTTGAGATCCTCAAGACGGTTTAGCTGTTCGAGCCTGAGAGCCGCCGCACTCGGCGCATCCTCGGCCCAGGCGCGGAACCCGTCCCAGCGCCAGAGATCACCCTCCACACTCACAAGGCGCTGCCCGGGCAGCAGGAGCGGCTGCAGGCGCGGGCCGTCATCCGGATCGACAAGCCCGATCTGGCTCATCCGCCGGGTCAGAACCTCCGGCACGGTGACATAGTTCGAAAGTGTCGCCACACCGTCCGGCAGGGCCTGTGGTGCGGGATATCCGGGCAATTGGGCCCAGCCCGATGGTCCCTCCCCGGCCACCTGAGGCGCGCGCAGATCATCCGCCAGCGCGGCACCCAGGGCCTTTTCATAGCCCTTGCGCACCTTCAGCGCATCCATCACCTGCCCGCCTTCGGCTGTGTCCCGTTGCACAAGGCGCGCCAGAGCACTCACCTCGGCGCTCAGCGCGTTCACCTCCCCTTCGGCCTCGGAGCGCTCGGCACG
>SLDH01000061.1 GCA_007125415.1 Roseovarius sp. | reverse complement strand
TTTTCCGGGCCCACAGCGAGCCACTCGGTGCTCTGTTCGTTGCAATCCTCGTCGAGCAGTTCGGCGATGTCGTCATAGGTCAGGCGGATGGGATCGACCATGACCGACTGGATCTTCGGGCCCTGTCCCTGCAGCGTGCGCATCATGATGTTCCAGATGAGCTGCATTTCATCCTGCGGCGGCCAGACCTGATAGGAAGCCGAGATGTAGTCGGGATTGTTGCGCCAGTAGCAAAGCGCCCCCAGTTCCCCGCCGATGGCGACCGGAATGTTGCCGCGGCCGGATTGTTGCACCGCGTTCAGCACACCCATCTCGGCTGCCGATTGCACCACGATGCCGTCAAGCTGGCCGGGGTTGGTGGCCAGCCAGCGCTGCACCTCGCCCTGAGCGATCTGATCGGTCCACATGCCGGCAACCGATCCCACGATGTTGATGTCGTCGCTGGTGGCGAGCCCTGCGCGCACACCCCGGTCCTGACTGTCGGAGCCGGAGGTGCCGGGAATGCCCTCGACCACGAGAACGTTGCCCGAGCCGCCCAGTTCTTCAACCATCCATTTGCCGATCTCGAAGCCGGCAAGCTGATAGTTCACCGATGAGTTCACCGAATAGGGCGAGGTCAGATAGCCGGTGAAGGAAAACACCGGCACGCCGCGGTCATAGGCGTATTGCACCGACTGGTTGAGTGCGGTGGGGTTGGAGCAGCAGACGAAAATCGCATCCACCCCCTGATCGACAAGCTGGCGGATCTGCTGAATCTGCGTGCTGTCATTGAGGTTCGACTGGGTGATGATCACCTCGTCGAGCAGGCCAAGCTCCTGCCATTCGGGAATGATCACATCCTGCAACTCGGCCATGGCATTGGCGCGCCAGGTGTTGCCGGCATAAGAGCTTGCATAGCCGATCTTCCAGGGCGGCGGGTTGGCGGCGACGAAGTCACGATAGGCGCTCGGGCCGATCGGCTGATCGGGGTCGAGCATTTCGGGATTGTAAAGGCGATCGACCAGTTCGGGATCGAGCTCGTCGAGCCCCTGGGCCGAAAGGCTCGTCACGGACAGGGCCGTGGCAGCGAGCATTGCGAAAATACGTTTCATTAGTCTGTTACTCCTCCGTTGTTGGTGGTCCCGGGCAACTCGCCCCTCTTGTCGAGCAGTCTTTCCTCGCCCGGGATCTGGTCTTGATCATTATTGATTGTTCACGTGTAGAAAGACGTCGGTGATTTCCTCCAGTTTTCCCAATCTGCGGGGTCATGCCCGGTCACCACCTGCGCGCCCGTGCGCTCGGCGATCCGATGCAGCTTGGCCACCGAATTCGCGGCATCCGCAGAAGACACGACAAGCCCGGGAAGCGCCTTGTTGTTCCAGTGATCCTGCGTATAGGCCGCATCAATGGTCAGCAGCATCGGCCCGCTGTTGGGCAGGGTGATCAGAAAGGACATGTGCCCGGTCGAGTGGCCGGGCGTGAAGATCATCTTGATCACGTCGTCGCCGAAAAGATCGAAATCATCGGTGGTCTCGCCGCCGAGGAATTTCCATTTCAGGCCCGGCCGGTCGAAATCGGCGCGGATATAGGCCGGCGCGGCGAACCAGTGCGGGTCGAACGCATATTCATACTCCGCCCGCTGCACGATATGCTGGGCCTTCGGAAACCGCCCGATCGCGCCCGTGTGGTCAAGATGCAGATGCGACTGCAACACGAAGCGCACATCATGTGGCTCCACCCCGACTGAGCGGCATTGCTCCACGCAGTTGTCGTGCAGTGGCATCACCGGATCATAGGCATCCACCACCGCGCCCCAATGCGCGCGCTTGTCGATCGCCACTTCGAGCGCATTGCCGCCATCGATCACCACATTTCCCATGGGATGCTTGATCAGAAACCACGGCACGGGGATTTCGAAATCCTCTTCGCCCTGGTTCATCGAGATGTATTTCTTCTTGGTGCGCAATGTGCCGGTCTGGAACATGTGCAACTCCAGCCCCGCGCTTGCCGTCACCTTGGGGCGGGCCGGGGCGCGGACGGGCCGCTCGGCAAGATAGCTTGTGGAAGGGCCACCCTGCAGCGACTTGGAATCATGCTCGACCCGCTGGCCCCGCCCGTCATACTCGACAATCTTCATCATGCCCCCCCGGTATCAGGTGCGTTATCAGGTGCGTTCGTCCACAAGCCGCAAGGCTTCCTTGAGATATTGGCGAAACAGCGGGTAGTTTTCGGACATCGGGAAATGGCCGATATCCTCCATCTCGATATAGATCCCGCCGGGGATCTGGCTGGCGGTGTTTTCCGTCGCCTCGGGCGGTGTCAGGTAGTCATAGGTGCCTGTCATCATGATGACCGGGCAGCGATTGGTATCGATGTCGCGCAGGCTTTCGCGCAGGTCATGATCGACCGAGTAGAAATAGAGGTCGCCCTTGAAGGTTTCCGAGCCCTGCGTGTAGTAGTGCCAGGTCAGCCAGCGGTCCTTGTCGGGGCTCTGCGGCGCCATCAGGTCCCATGTGCCGCTGGCACAGACCTGAGCCGCGTTCGCATGGGGATGGCGCCACCAGTCAAGAAAGAAGCCCGGCGCATGGTCCGCCGCCTCCACCGGCAGCACGGCGCGGAAGCGGTCGGGGTAATGCAGAGCCAGTTGCAGCGCCACATTCCCGCCGAAAGACGAGCCCATGAAGATCGGATCACGCAACTCCAGCGCATCGCAAAGCGCGAGGATGAAATTCATGTAGTGCTCGGCGGTAAGCCGGTATTCCTCTTTCCACCATTCCTTGTTGAGCGGCGGATCGGACTTGCCATGGCGCGCCAGATCATAGGCGATGATATCGTATTTCTGCGTCAGTTCCTCATCTTCCAGCAGATCGCGCCACTGGTGATTGTGGCAGCCAGCCGTGTGCTGACACACAAGAGGGATGCCCTGACCATTACGCAGGTAGAACACCTTGTATTCGCAACCATCGACGTCGATCGTGACATACCGTCCGATGACAGGTGAGTGCTTTGCCATCTGTTTCCCCCTTTGTCCGCGACAGCCATGGCAGCGCGGAAAACAGCGTTGCTGGTCTCAGACCGGCACGCCCACCTTGCGTAGAAGCTCGAATTGAACCGTGAAATTCCGAAGGTTCTGCATCAGCCTGAGATGATCACCCTCGATTTTCAGATCGCGCCTGAAACTGGCCGACCAGATGCCGTGATACATCGGTTTCGGGATCGGCCTTGCGAATTCGCGCCATGTGGCGGCCGATGCCCGCAGCGCGAAATCCCAGGGGTCCATGGGGCCCGGATCAATGTTGATCCGGTAAACCTTGCCATCGACCATCTCGACGATGACCTTCGCCTTCTCCATGTCCCAAAGGTATCGGCAGGTGAAGTATCGCGCCATGGCGGCGATGGTTTCATCGCTGTCCGACGCCTCGCTGAACTTGACGGCCCAGTCCCGAACGCTCATCGCCATGGTGACGACGCCACCACGAGAAACAAGCTCCCCCCATTCGTCCTTGAAGACACGCAATCCCTCCCAGAATTTCGAGTATTTCCAATTTTATTGACATTGTTCAGCATTACGAACAATGTTCACAGACCGGAACATTAGGCGCGAGTCGAATTCCATGTCAAGAATTCCTTTCCGTTCTTCGCTGGCAATTTTGGAGCGGCGATGCACAAAACAGCAGTGGCCGGAAAATTGACCGTGACCCGCTATCGCGTCCCGGCGCTCGAGCGCGGCAAGATCCTGCTTGATCTGGTGGCCCAGACACACCAGCCGATGACCGCTTCCGAGCTCAGCCGCGAGACCGGCATGGCCAAGAGCACCGTGCATGGCATCTGCCAGACACTCGTGGATCTGGAACTTCTGGTGCGTCGGCGTGATCAGACCTACCAGATCGGCCCGCATGTCATGCGTTGGGCCAATGCCTTTTCTTCGAAGACAGATGTCAACGCCGAGTTTTCGGCCATCTGGGACACCGAGACGACCCTGCCCGGGGCAACCATCACCCTGTCGGTTATGGAAGGTCGGGATGTCGTCTACATCGCGGCCCGCAACTCCGAGGTAAACACCTCGCTTTTCAAGTTCGGCATCGGGGCGCGGCTGCCCGCCGCCTTTACCGCCACCGGCAAGGCCTTTCTCAGCCACATGACCAATTTTGAAGTCACCCGGCTCTATGCCGATTCGTTCCCCGAGCCACGCACGCGCCACAGTGTCAGCTCAATCGAGGCGCTGCTGGCGGAGCTGGACCAGATCCGCAAACGGGGATATTCCATTGACAACCAGCAGATTGCGGAAGGTATGGTCTGTATCGGCGCATCTGTTCTCGATGCCATGAACAAGCCGCTCGCCGGCGTGGCCGTCAGTCTGCCCGCAGAGGATCTCTCCCCATCACAGCATGAGAGGCTTGTGCAGGACGTGACCCGAATTTCCCGCAGCATATCGCGTCGCATGGGCGCGGACCTCGACCTGAGGAATCAGCCAAAGCACGGTTCGTGACAAAGGGAGCGCTCTGCAAGAGCCGAAGGTCAGAACCCGGGAAGTGAATCACTACCGAAAAACCATAAGCGCCGACAGGGCGAGCAGCATCGCCATGACCCGCATGAAGAGCTTCCACCGCACCGGAGAGGAGAGAAGTGTTGTCAGGAGGGCCCCGGTGCTGGTCCAGAAGAGGCAGACAATGAGGTTGACGCTGCTGAAGGCGGTGGCGAGGCGGGCGGCCTCCATTACCGGCTCCAGCCCCGCGCCATAGCCCGCCGACGCGGCAAAGGCCACCGCCCAGACCTTCGGGTTGATCCACTGAAAGAGCACCGCCTGCCAGAGCCGCATGGGCGCGCCCTGATCCTCGGCCTGCGCCGCCGGGCGCCGGGTTGCATTGAAGTAGCTCCAGGCCATGTAGAGGATCCACGCCGCCGCCAGACTGCGCAACACCAAGCCGAGAGCCGGATTGGCCAGGATAAGCGCCCCGACACCCAGCGCCGTGACCGCGCCGATCACCCCGACCCCGAGCACCACCCCGAAAAGATGCGGCAGCGTGCGGCGCAATCCGAACCGCGCACCCGATGCAGTGAGCATGATGACGTTGGGCCCCGGAGAGAACAGGCCGAGAAACATGAAGGTATAGAGAAGTGGATCAAAGAACATGCGTTGGGGTCCGGTAGGTGAAGGGCCCGCCACGGCGCGCGGCAAGCCCTGCGCCCCTCAGGCCGGCATTGGCGCCAGGATGAAGGCGGAGGCTACCCCCCGCCCAGCATGTAACTGGGAAACCACAGCACGATCGCCGGAAAGGCCACACAGAGCCCCAGCCCCAACACCTGAAGCGCCACGAAGGGAATTATTCCCTTGTAGATATCCTGGATCCGCACCTGCGGCGGTGCCACCCCCTTCATGTAAAAAAGTGCAAAGCCGAAAGGAGGCGTCAGGAAACTGGTCTGCAGATTGACCGCCACAAGGATCAGGAACCAGATGATGATCGGCTGGGTGACACCATCCCAGACCCCTACATGGCCGCCGAAATCCAGAAGCCCGACAATGGGCGCGAAGATGGGCAGCACGATCAGCGTGATCTCGATCCAGTCGAAGAAGAAGCCGAGCAGGAACACCATGCCCAGCAGCACGAACATGATCGACCAGGGGCCGACGCCGGTGTCGTTGATGAAATCGACAATCAGCGTCTCGCCCCCGATGGCCTTGAACACGAAGGCAAAGGCCGTGGCCCCCACGAAGATGCCGAAAAGCATCGCCACGGTCAGCGCCGAGCGCTGGCACACCTCGACGAAATTGGACCAGCTCAGTTGCCGGTTGAAGGCCGCGAGCAGGATCGAGCCGAACGCGCCCACGCCTGCCGCCTCGGTGGGCGTGGCAAAGCCCAGAAAGATCGAGCCCAGAACACACAGGATGAGAAAGATCGGCGGGATGAAGCTGCGCAACACCATCAGCCAGAACTCTGCCCGCGTGGTGGGGCCATCATCGGCGTCCATGGGGGGCGCAAGGCGGGGGTTGAAGCGGCAGATCGCCAGGAGATAGACGAAATAGAGCGCGGCCAGCAAGAGCCCGGGCATGAGGGCCGCGATGAAGACCGTGCCCACCGGCACCGATAGAAGATCCGACATGATCACCAGCATGATCGAGGGCGGGATGAGAATCCCCAGCGTCCCCGACGAGGCGATCGTGCCCGTGGCCAGCGGCATGGAATAGCCCGCCTTCATCATCACCGGCAAGGCCATGAGCGTGATCATCACCACCGACGCACCGATGATGCCGGTGGTGGCCGCCATGATCGTGCCCATCAGCGTCACCGACAAAGCAAGGCCGCCCGGCACACGCCGCAGCATCACCTGAAGCGCATAAAGCAGATCCCGTGCAGCGCCGGATTTCTCCAGCATCGTGCCCATGAAGGTGAACATCGGAATGGCCACCAGCACGAGGCTCTCCATGGTGCCGCCGTAGATGCGCAGGGGAATGAGGCTCAGTTGCTGCAACCGGAAGGTGCCGGCCAGATCGCCCAGCACCGCAAAAAGCAACGCGACCCCGCCGAGGATGAAGGCCACCGGATAGCCTGTGAACAGCAGTATCGCGAGAACACCGAACATGACGAGCGGCAGATAGGTAACCAGAAATTCCATTTTCCGTCTCTCTCCGCTCAGGCTTGTTTGGCATCGGCCGGGGGTTCATCCTCGGCCGGTGCGGGGTTCTGGTGGCTATAGGCGTAGAAGCTGCTGGCGCGGCGCAGATCGGGGGGGCCGAACAGGAACACGATACATTTCAGCGCCACCGACATGCCCGCCAAGGCGATCAGTGCAAAACCGAATGGCAGGAACGCCTTGATGATGAAACGGTTCGGCAATCCCGTTGTCGCAGCGGAGCTTTCACCGATCTCGAAAGAGCGCACAGCATTTTCGATGCCGTATTTCATCACCACATAGCAATAGGGCACCATGAAGAGCACGGCCCCCAGCAACTCGATCCAGACGCGGCTTCGCGGGCGCAACGTGTCGCGCACCAGTTCGATGCGTACATGCGCATCCCTGACATAGCCGTAGCCCAGACACATCAGAAAGAGCATGGCATGCAAATGCCATTCCAGTTCCTGCACCCGGGTGGCGCTGAAAAAGCGATACCAGGCGGTACCGGTCCAGCCCGAATTATAGCCGATATACTGGCGCTGGATGACGTCATACATGATCGCGAAGATCAGCGCACTCAGCAGGACGACAGCCGAAACAATTCCGATCCGGTTGAGAAACCGGGCAAGCCCGTCGCTGGCCGACAGGAGATTGTCGAAAAGCAGCAGCCGCCCCCGCGCCATCCCGAAGAACAGGATCCCGATCATCAGGAGGGTGATCGCCACCATCAGATAGGTGGCATAGGGCGAGAAGGCCTCGTAATAGGCCAGAAGTGCCGCCGCTTCCTCGTCACCGCGATTGGCGATGCGGCGCAAGCCGTTGAATTCGCGAGTGCTCAGCGAAAAGGGCTGAGCGAACATGATGCCGAACCAGCCCAGCACCGCAGCGGCGGCAAAGGTGCCGTGGTTTGCCTTGAGCAGGGCCGCACCCAGCAGGCTGGCCAGCAAGACGCCCAGTGTCGGGAAAATCTGGATGGAGCTTGCGGGCAGGACGCTGATCCAGAATGCCGCCGCCAATGCGATGAGCGCAAGCGCTGTTCCCGTCAGTTCCTTGTAAACCATCCGACACCTCCCTCGTCATAAATGCCAAAGCCGTGCAGGCCCCCGAGGGGCCACGCACGGCATCAGGCCAGCTTATCCTAGCAGGCCAGTGGCTGCTTAGTCGAGGTAGCCAAGGTCACCCCAGATGCGGTAGTTTTCCCGGAAATTGGCGTAGCTTTCATAGACACGCGCGAAATCCGGATCGGCCGCCGATTCCTCTTCGATCACCTCCATCCAGGCCACTTCCAGCGCTTCGAGGATTTCATCGCTGAAGGTCTGCAGGGTCACGCCGCGGTCTTGCAACTCTTGCAGCGCCTCGAACTGGATCGCCTCGCCTTCGACAAAACCATAGAGCAGGTTGGCATCGCAGACGGTTTCGATCTTGAACTGGGTTTCCTCGTCAAGGCCTTCCCAGAGGTCGAGATTGATCATCAGGTCAAACAACGTCGATTGCTGGTGCCAGCCGGGGAAATAGTAGTTCGAAGCCACCTGATAGAAGCCGAGGCTGAGATCGATGGCCGGCATGGAGAACTCGGCCGCGTCGATCGTGCCAAGCTCAAGCGCCGGGAAGATGTCGCCCCCGGCGAGCAATTGTGTCGAAGCACCCATCTTCTCCATCACCTTCGCGCCGAGGCCGAAGAAGCGCATGGTCAACCCTTCGAAATCGGCAGTCGCCTCGATGGGCTCGCGGAACCAGCCAGCACCTTCCGGCGCGAGCACGCCGCACATGATGGACTTGATGTTATGCGGCTCGTAAAGCTCGTCCATCAACTCCCTGCCGCCGCCGAACTTGAACCAGGCGAGATACTCGCCGGTCTGCGGTCCGAAAGGCACCGAGCCCATGAATTGCAGCGCGGGCACGAGGCCGGCCCAGTAGCCGGGCGTTGACCATGCGGCCTCGACCGAGCCCGAGCCGACAGCTTCGAAAGCCTGCAACGCCGGAACGATGGCGCCCGGCTCCTGGAAACGAACGGTGATCTCGCCATCGGTGATCCGGGTGATCTGATCGGCAATCCGAACGCCCAGCGTGCCGAGCTGGGTCAATGATCCGGGATAGGTTGACTGCAAGTCCCAGGTTTCCGCTTGCGCGCTGCCTGCGACAAGACCTGCGCAAAGTGCTGTCGTTGTCAAAACTTTCTTCATGTCGAGGTTCCTCCACCGTTGATCAGTTAGGTATTTATCCAGTCTTGTTGCGTGTCCTGCGTCAAGGAGAGACTCCCGAATGCATAAAATTTCAGCTTCGGGCCGATGGAAATTTTTTCACAGGCCACCTCTCCCCGCCAGTCTGGTAAGATATTTTTACCAATTCATGCAAGCAAATATTGAGGCAAACCCGCCATTCCTGCCAGATTTGCCGAAAAATCAGTATTCGATACCGCGTTGCGCCTTCACCCCGTCCTCGAAGGGATGCTTGATCAGATGCATCTCGGTGACCAGATCGGCGGCGGCGATCAGCTCCGGTTTTGCGTCGCGCCCCGTCAGGCAGACATGGGTCATCTGCGGCTTGCGTGTCAGCAGGAATTCGACCACCTCGTCGATATTCAGATAATCATAGCGCAGCGCGATATTGATCTCGTCGAGCAGGACAAGACGGATCTCGGGGTCCAGTATCTGCTCCTGCGCGATGCGCCAGCCGTTCTCGGCGGCGGCCACATCCGCCGCGCGATCCTGCGTTTCCCAAGTGAAACCTTCGCCGGAGACGAAAAAGCGGCACTCCTCGGCGAAGCGGTCGCGCAGGAACTTCTTCTCGCCGGTTTGCCAGTTGCCCTTGATGAACTGCACCACCGCGCAGGGCATGCCATGGGCGATGCAGCGCATGATCATGCCGAAACCGGAGGAGGACTTGCCCTTGCCATTGCCGGTATGGACCATGATGAGCCCCTTGCGCTCGGTCTTGGTTTTCATCATCTCGTCACGCGCGGCCTTGATCTGGCGCATCTTCTCGTTGTGGCGGGTGTCGATGTCGGTCATGGGGTGTCCTTCTCAGAGCGCGTTCCTGCCTGAACTTGCATTCCAATCGCCGCGCGTCAATTCTGGGAGATGGCAAACATGCACAGAAGAGACCATCCATGACACCGCACGCCGCCATCATCGTAAGCCACGGCCAGCCCGGCGCCCCTGCCCCGCCCGAAGTGGCGCTGGCACGCCTTGCCGCGCAGGTCTCTGCGGCACTGCCGGATGGCTGGCAGGTGGGTAGTGCGACACTGGCCATGCCGGACGCGCTGGAAGCCGCGCTGGAGGCCGCACCCGCCAGCCCGCTTGTTTATCCGATGTTCATGTCCGAAGGCTGGTTCACCCGGACGGAACTGCCCAGGCGTATCGGCGCCGCACCTGCGCGCCCCACCCGCCCCTTCGGCACCGACCCGGACCTGCCCAAGATGGCCGCCGCGCTCTTGCGGGAGGTTCTCGATGCAAGGGGCTGGCAGGCCGGGCAGACCACGCTCTTTCTGGCCGGTCACGGCTCGGGGCGCAGTGCCCGAACAGCGCAGGACACGCGCGCCTTTGCCGACGCGCTTGCAGCGCTGCTGCCCTTTCGAGAGACGCGTCTGGGCTTTGTGGAACAGGCCCCCTTTCTGCAGGAGGCCGCGCAGGGGCTTGACAAGAGATCCATCTGTCTGCCTTTTTTTGCGGCAAAGCTGGGGCATGTGCTCGATGATCTGCCGGAGGCCCTCAAGGCCACGGATTTCAAGGGAATCGCGCTCGAGCCCATCGGCTGCGCACCGCAGGTGCCCGCGTTGGTTGCAAAGGCCCTGCTTAAAGCGCAGGCAGATCACGCCCCGGCGCCAACAACGGCGCAGTAGGCTCTGTTGCCTGCTTGACAACCCCCCTTCAACCGCTTTTGATCACATCCTGTAGCGTCGCAGACCGGGAGAAATTGCATGATCGAAATCGAACACGTCACCAAAGTGTTCGGCACAGGGGCCGAGGCCTTCACCGCGCTTGATGATGTTTCGGTCAGCATCCGCTCGAACGAGTTCTTCACGCTTCTGGGCCCCTCGGGATGCGGCAAGACGACGTTGCTGCGGGTCATCGCGGGCTTCATCGACCCCACCGGCGGAGACGTATCTCTCGATGGCGAGGACCTTTTGCCCAAGGCGCCTTATCAGCGGCCGGTCAATACGGTTTTCCAGTCCTACGCGCTCTTTCCACATCTTACCGTGGCACAGAACATCACCTTCGGGCTTGAAATGCTCGAACGCCCCAAGGCCGAGATCAAGGCCACCCTCGAAGAAATGCTCGCCCTTGTGCGCATGGAACCGATGGCCGACCGGCGCACGTCGGAAATTTCGGGCGGGCAGCAGCAGCGCGTGGCCCTCGCGCGCGCACTGGCCCCGCGCCCGAAGGTGCTGCTGCTCGACGAACCGCTTTCGGCGCTGGATTTCAAGCTGCGCAAGGATATGCAGATCGAACTGAAGCGCCTGCAGACCGAGACGGGGATCACCTTCATCTTCGTCACCCACGATCAGGAAGAAGCGCTCACCATGTCGGACCGTATCGCGGTGATGAATGCGGGCAAGATCCGCCAGATCGGCGGCCCGCGCGACATTTACGATCATCCGGCGGAGCGCTTCGTGGCCGATTTCATCGGGGATACGAATTTCCTCGAGGCCGACCTTCTGTCGGTCGAGGGCGAGACGGCACAGATCAGGCTGGCCTCGGGCCAGCAGGTGAGCGCGCGCGCCGCGGATGGGGGCCCCGTCGATGGCAAGGTGACGGTCGCGGTGCGGCCCGAGCACGCAACGCTTGTCGAGGCCGACGGCGCGCTTTTGCCCGGCACGCTTGCGGATGTGGTCTATTTCGGCACCGATACGCATTTCCATGTGGAGACGGATGGGGGCGGCACTTTCGTGATCCGGCAGCAGAATCAGCCCGATCAGCCTGTGATGGCCAGCAGCGGCGACCGTGTCGGAGTGAAGTTTTCGGCGGGTGTCGGGCAGGTTTTGAGGGATTAATGACATGAGCGACCTTGCCGCCAGCCAACTGCGCGCCG
>SLDH01000240.1 GCA_007125415.1 Roseovarius sp. | reverse complement strand
TACATGCTCGACACGAATATCCTGATCTACACCGTGAAGAACCGACCCGAGGTGGTCCGGCAGCATTTCGAAGCCCATGAAGGCGAGATTTGCGCATCAAGCATAACGGCCATGGAGCTTCTCTATGGCGCCCACAAGTCAAAGGCCGTCCGTCGCAATCTCGACATCGTGGAGGGCCTGCTCGCACGCATCGAGGTCCTGGATTTCGATCTTGGTGCCGCTGAACACGCCGGACAGATCCGTGCCGAGCTTGCCGTGGCAGGAACCCTGATTGGACCCTACGACATCATGATTGCAGGTCACGCCCGCTCGAGAGGACTGTGCCTCGTCACGAACAACGAAGGCGAGTTTGCACGCGTCAGCGGAGTGCGTCTCGCGAACTGGACAAGATAACGACCTGGTTCTTGTGCTTTGAGCCCTCGGAACAGAGTTTTGTACGCTACCGCTTCGGGTTGACTTGCGGTATGAAGGTGTTTATACGAAGCGTATAAACTTGCTCATGCCCTCCGGATCGCGAGCCCGTCATGGTAACGACAACGAACAAGATCAAGAAGATCGGCAACGGTCATTTCCTTCCCTTGTCAGCTGCGACGCTGGAAGCGCTGAAACTTCGCGCCGGACAGGAAGTCACGCTTACGACAGATGAGGACGAGCTGATCGTGCGTGCCGTCGATGACACCTACGACGCGACCCGGGAAGCGGCCTCGAGAATGGCAGCGCGCTATCGGCGTATGCTCATCAAGTTGGGCCGCGAAGGCTGAGCGGCGTGACAGGCAACGATGACGGATACTGCTGGCCAAACGCAGATGCGATCCTTGACGAAACGGCGGCGTTCATGGACCCCATGGGCCACCGTATGGTGCTCAACGACCGCAATGCCTTTGAAGCGGGCCTCGAGAGCGCCAGGATTGCCGCAGATGACCAGACCGATGCGAGCGTCGCGCATCTGGCAGCCCTGCTGTACGATCGCATAACGACACGACATGCGCTCAGGGACCCTCGCGGGCGTTTTTGTTTTCCCGACATCGCGGATCCCATGGGCCGCCGGTCCTGCTGGCCGGTGACATGTCCCTGGCCGTTCCGCACCATCTGCGAAAGCCACCTCATGGACCTCGTCTTCGCGCCGAGCCAGGTTGAGTCCTGGCCGATTGCCCGGCTGCGCCCCTATGCCCGCAATGCCAAGATGCATGGCGACGACCAGGTGGCAAAAATCGCCGCGAGCATGGCCAAGTTCGGCTGGACAGTGCCCTGCATGGTCGCCGACGATGGCGAGCTGATCGCAGGCCATGGTCGGGTGTGCGCGCGGTCACGGACATGGCCTTCATGTTCGCCTCGGCCAGCACCAACCAGCAGCGCGCCTTCTTCAACCAGGATATCGGGGCGTGGGATGTCTCGAATGTCACCGATATGGAGGCGATGTTCGGCGCTGTCGGCGCGGGCCACTCGCAGCGCTCAGAGTTCAACAATGGCGGCAGCGCCTCCATTGCGGCTTGGGATGTCTCCCGCGTCACCAATATGCGCGCCATGTTCCGCTCGGGCGACAGCAACAGCGTCAAGGCGCCGGGCTGCGCCCCTTCAGCCCCGTGCATCTGCGCGGGCAACGCCAGGGCGACGGATCGATCCTCGTCACATGGATCAGGCGCACGCGCGCGGCCGCAGGCGACAGCTGGGTGCTGGCCGAGGTGCCGCTGGGCGAAGAGCGCGAGGAATACGAGATCGAGATCCTCGACGGGGGTGGCGCGGTGCTGCGCGCGATCACCGGGCTGACCACGCCGGCCGTCACCTACACGGCCGCGATGATGGCGGGGGATTTCGGCGGGCCGGTCGCGAGCCTGCGCGCGCGGGTCTTCCAGATTGGCGCGCTTGGCCGGGGCGCGGCGCTGGATGCCGTGATCCAGACATGACGACAGAACGAGGGACACCATGAGCAGCAATTCCACCAACCTGCAGCTGCCCTATCTTGCCGCGAACCAGGCGCAGAAGCATGTCACCGTGAACGAGGCGCTGCGGCTCCTGGACGCCGCCGTGCAACTGACCGTGCAGAGCGCGAGCCTCGCCGATCCGCCCGGCTCGCCAGGCGACGGGCAAGCCTGGATCGTAGGGAGTCCAGCAACTGGCGCCTGGGACGGCTGGGAGGGCGAGATTGCCTATTGGGTCGATGGCGCCTGGCAACGCCTCACCCCGCGCCCGGGCTGGCGGGCCTTCAACCTCGCCGATGGGCATCTCTGGCTGCGCGAGGCCTCCGCCTGGCGCGCGGTGCAGCTTCTGCCCACCGAGCAGGCCGCGATCCAGAATGCCGCCGAGATCGGCATCGGCATGGAGGCCACCAGCGGGCAGCCCTTCTCGGCCAAG
The DNA here is from genome assembly GCA_007125415.1 of Roseovarius sp. Lineage (GTDB taxonomy): Bacteria > Pseudomonadota > Alphaproteobacteria > Rhodobacterales > Rhodobacteraceae > Roseovarius. The sequence goes on along the minus strand of SLDH01000240.1, from coordinate 746 downwards.
CTGAACTCCGCCCTCTGGACCGCACTCTATGCCGGCGATGGCGGCACCGGCAGCCTGATGACCACGCTCAACAAGGAGGGCGCGGGCGATGATCTCGGCCTCGTGCTGCAATCGGGCTTCGTGACCAAGGCGCTGATCGGGCTCTTCGGCACCGATCGGCTGCGCTTTTCCGTCTCGGCCAATGGCGCGGATTTCTTCGACGGCTTCATCCTCGACCCGGCCACCGGCGTGCCTGACTTGCCGAACCTGCCGCGGTTCAAGGGCTACACGAACTACGACAACTACGTGGGCGTCGGCATGGGGTTCGGCGGCGCGATCCTCGGGCTTTCGGGCGCCGCGATCGGCGGCATGATCGGCGCGACGGTCGGCTCCGTGGTCGACAGCTGGATCGTCTCCTCGCTCGCACCTACGCAGCGCATCGAGGGGCCGAGGCTCGACTCGTTGCGCATCACCGCCTCGACCGAGGGCGCGGTGATCCCGCGCCTTTATGGCCGCATGCGCCTCGGCGGCAACATCATCTGGGCCACGGATTTCCGCGAGGAAACGCGGACCACCACGCAAGGTGGCGGCAAGGGCGGTGGCGGCGGTCGCGTGCGCACGACGGAGTATCTGTATTTTGCCTCCTTTGCGGTGGCGCTCTGCGAAGGCTCCGAAGCCGGTCCCGCAGGGACCAATCTCTCCGGGGGAGAGATTGGAGGCGGAGGAGGCCCGGCAGGGCAAGGAATCACCGGCATCGGGCGCATCTG
>SLDH01000187.1 GCA_007125415.1 Roseovarius sp. | reverse complement strand
CAGGCAGTGGCGCGGTCTGATCAGGGAGCAGACGGCCGGCCGCACCGGAACGGACATCTGATGGCTGTCATCGGTGTGATGATTTGACCGCCAGGTTCTGCGCCGCTAGCGTCATTCCGACGCTTCCTGACAAAGAGGCAATCAGGTGTCTGCCCATCCTCCGTTGATTCGCGTGCGAAATCTGCGTGTGACTTTCGAAGGCCGGGCGGGGCCCGTGCGCGCGGTCGATGATCTCAGTTTCGATCTGCACGAAAGGGAAGTGCTCTGCCTTGTGGGCGAATCGGGCTCGGGCAAATCGGTCTGTGCGCTTTCGCTGATGCGTCTCGAGGCATTCGGTGGTGGCCGCATCGAGACGGGTGAGGTGTTGTTCGATCGGGGCACGCCAGGACAGACAGACCTCGTGCGCGCCGATCAGCAGACCATGCGGCGCATGCGGGGCCGCGAATTGGGCATGATCTTTCAGGAGCCCGCAACGGCGCTCAACCCCGTCTTCACCGTCGGTCGGCAACTGACCGAAGCCTTGCGCCTGCACCTGAGGCTGAGCCGTGCAGAGGCGCGTGTGCGGGCCCGTGCCCTTCTCGAGGAGGTGCGTCTGCAAGACCCCGCGCGCCAAATGCGGCAATATCCACATGAATTGTCCGGCGGCATGCGCCAGCGGGTCATGATCGCCATGGCCATGGCCTGCCGCCCGCGCGTGATGATCGCGGATGAGCCGACGACCGCTCTCGATGTGACCACCCAGGCGGAGATACTCGATCTGATCGACCGGCTTCGACGCGAGATCGGCATGGCGGTTCTTTTCATCACGCATGACATGGGTGTGGTCGCCAGGATCGCCGACCGTGTCGTGGTCATGCGCGCGGGGCGCAAACTCGAGGAAGGGCCGGTGGCTCGGGTGCTGAAGTCGCCGCAGCACAGCTATACCCGCGCGCTGCTCGCCGCCGTGCCGGCGCTTCACGAGGAAACTGCGCGCGCGGCGAGGCCGGGAGAGCAAGGCGATCCAGGCTTTGAGGCTGCACCGGTCCTGGAGGTGCGGGGGCTTTGTGTGCGCTACCCCGTGAAGGGCGGGTTGCTCGGCCGGACGATCGCGCGGCTGCACGCGGTCGAGGATGTGTCCTTCACGCTCGCACGGGGCCGGACGCTGGCCCTGGTGGGCGAAAGCGGCTGTGGCAAGTCGAGCACCGGGCGGGCGATACTGAGGCTGATCGACCCGGTGGCCGGCCGCGTCTGTCTGGACGGAGAGGATATCACCGCGCTGCGCGGCGAGGCGCTGCACCGCGCGCGGCGCTCCATGCAGACGGTGTTTCAGGACCCTTACGGTTCGTTCAACCCCAGACGCCGCATGGGCGATCAGGTGGCGGAGCCCTTGTGGAACTACAGAACCATCCCGCGCGACCGGATCGATGCGCATGTGGCGTATCTTTTCGATCGGGTGGGCCTGCCTCAGGATCATCTGGGCCGATATCCGCATGAATTGTCAGGCGGTCAGCGTCAGCGCGTGGCGATCGCCCGGGCGCTTGCGCTCTCACCCAAGCTGATCGTCGCGGATGAGGCGGTCAGCGCGCTCGATGTCAGCGTTCAGGCGCAGGTGCTCGACTTGCTGATCGAATTGCAGGCCGAATTCGGGCTGGCCTTGCTCTTCATCAGTCATGATCTGGCGGTGGTCGCGCGGGTGAGTGATGAGGTGGCAGTGATGTATCGGGGCCGGATCGTCGAGATCGGCTCGCGGGCAGCGGTTCTGGGGCGGCCGCAACACAGTTACACGAGGGCCTTGCTGGCGGCGGTACCGAGGGTCGATCCTCATCACCGCAGGGCTGCGCCTGATCTCGCCGCTGCGCCGCCCTTGCCGTCGCCCATCCATCCCATGGGCCATGACGGCACCAGGGGCGTCTACCTTGAGGTTGCGCCGGATCATCTGGTGTTGACCTCACCCGTGCAAGCCTAGATCATCGCTGCCAAAGGAGCCCGCCATGCCCGTCAAGAACCGATTTGCACAGTTGCACCCCGAAATCACGGCCTGGCGGCGCGACCTTCATGAGAACCCCGAACTTCTGTTCGACACGTTCCGCACAAGCGCGCTGGTGGAAGAGAAGCTGCGCGACTTTGGGTGTGATGAGGTGGTGACCGGGATTGGACGGACCGGGGTTGTGGCGGTCATCAAGGGCCGCAGCAGCGCCTCCGGCAAGGTGATCGGGCTGCGCGCCGATATGGATGCCTTGCCCATCGAGGAAGCGACGGGGCTGCCCTATGCCTCCAGGGTGAAGGGCCGAATGCATGCCTGTGGCCATGACGGACATACCGCGATGCTGCTCGGCGCGGCGCAGTATCTTGCCGAGACGCGCAATTTCGACGGCACGGTCGTGCTGATCTTCCAGCCGGCGGAAGAGGGCGGCGGCGGGGCCAAGGTGATGTGCGACGAAGGGTTGATGGCGCGATTCGGCATTCAGGAAGTCTACGGGATGCATAACTGGCCCGGCATGGCCAGCGGGCAGTTCGCCATCCGCCCGGGGCCGTTCTTCGCGGCTTCCGACTGGTTTGATATCGATATCGAGGGCAAGGGAGGCCACGCGGCAAAGCCCCATGACACGGTTGATCCGCTGGTCATCGCGAGCCAGTTGATCATGGCCCTTCAGAGCATCGTGAGCCGCAACGCGGATCCGACCGAGCAGCTTGTGATCTCGGTCACATCGATGCGCACCAGTTCCGACGCGTATAACGTGATTCCCCAGAAGGCGCATATGCACGGGACTGTGCGCACTATGAACAATGATCTGCGTGTCTTGGCGGAGACGCGGTTGCAGGCGCTTTGTGACAGTATGGGCGCAGGCTTTGGCGGGCAGATAAACTTTACCTACACGAGCAGTTATCCGGTGATGGTCAATCATCCCGAACAGACCGGTTTCGCGGCAGATGTCGCGCGCCGCATCACCGGTCAATGTGACCACGCGCCTCTCGTGATGGGGGCCGAAGATTTCTCCTATATGCTCGAAGAACGCCCCGGGGCCTATATCCTCGTCGGCAATGGCGATACGGCGATGGTGCATTCACCCGATTATGATTTCGATGATGCAGTCATCCCTGTCGGCTGCAGCTGGTTCGCCGAGATCGTCGAGCAGCGGATGCCGGCATAACGTTCCCGCAGAGATTTTTCGGTGAAAAATCTCGATTGGGTATTTTTGCCGAGAAGAAACAGAACGCCGTGATGCAAATCTCTGAGCGGTGTGCGTTCCGGTCAGCCGCCTGTATGGCTCATGTGGCGGGAGACGCGCCCATCCACGCGCTGGCGGGAATAGTCGAAGTCATGGCCTTTGGGCTTGCGGGAGATGGCGGCGCGGATGGCCTCTTCGAGCGGGCCGTCGGATCCCGGGGTGTTGCGCATGGGGGCGCGCAGATCGGCCATGTCCTCCTGGCCGAGGCACATGTAGAGTTCGCCGGTGCAGGTCAGCCTGACGCGGTTGCAGCTTTCGCAGAAATTATGGGTGAGCGGCGTGATGAACCCGATTTTCTGCCCCGTTTCCTCAAGGCGGACGTAGCGTGCGGGGCCGCCGGTGCGTTCTGCCAGCTCCGTCAGCGTATAACCGGAGGCCAGCCGCGCACGCAGGTCGGACAATTTCCAGTACTGGCCCAGCCGGTCTTCATTGCCGATATCGCCCATCGGCATCACCTCGATGAAGGTGAGGTCCATGTCGCGCGAGCGGCACCATTCGACGATGGTGAAAAGCTCGTCTTCGTTGAAATCCTTGAGGGCCACGACGTTGATCTTGACCCTGAGGCCGGCACGTTGTGCCGCGTCGATCCCTTTCAGCACCTGTGGCAGGCGGCCCCAGCGGGTGATCTCGGCGAATTTCGCCTCGTCGAGCGTGTCGAGCGACACGTTCACGCGGCGCACCCCGGCGGCGAAGAGATCATCCGCAAAGCGCTCCAGTTGCGATCCGTTGGTGGTCAGCGTCAATTCCTTGAGATCGCCTGCCTCAAGGTGGCGTGTCATGGCGCTGAAGAAGGTCATGATATCGCGCCGCACCAGAGGTTCACCGCCGGTGATGCGCAGTTTCTCCACGCCCATGCGCACGAAGGTGGAGCACATCCGGTCAAGCTCTTCCAGCGTCAGGAGCTCCTTCTTGGGCAGGAAGGTCATGTTTTCCGACATGCAGTAGACGCAGCGAAAGTCGCAACGGTCAGTGACGGAAACGCGCAGGTAAGTGATTGCGCGGGCGAAGGGATCGATGAGCGGAACAGTCATGGGTGTAACCTAGGAGGAGAGCCGTGGCAGAGCAAGGGCCATCTTGAAGATTGCGCTGCGCGCAAGGGCGCAATACCGTTGCCGCGAGGAGTGCTTCCATGTCGTTTCGTTCCCTGAAGGCTGTCGTGTCCTCTGCCGCCGTGATCCTGATAGCGGGATGTGCCGCGCAGACGCCTGCGAACATGCAGCGCGAAGGGGCCGCCGGGGAAGTCCCGGGCCCCGACATGCGGCCCGAAGCGCGGGATGATGCCAACGCCGCGCAGCCCGCGCTTGCCCGCACGGCAGACGCGCTCGATACGACATCCGAGGAAGAGCGACGCGCGGCATCTGCCCGGGTGGGCGCGGCGCAGACGGCCCTCGGTGCGACGGTCGCATCGCTGGGGTCACCGGGGGAGCCGGGCTTCTGGATGAAGACACCGCTCGTTTCCAGCCCGGCGCAGGGACGGGTCGTCTTTCCTGCGAACGGCAAATCCGTCAATGTCGAGCTGGTTCCGCGCCCGGGGTCTGCTACCGGCGGCAGCCAGCTTTCCCTCGCTGCGATGCGCGCGATCGAGGCCCCTTTGACCGGCCTGCCGGAACTGCAGGTGTTTCGACTGGGCGACTAGGCCCGCAATGGTTGTTGCGGCAGGCTTGGGGAGCGGGCTGGTTCTTGCCGGGCTGCCGGGTCGGGCTGGATCGGATCGCGCCGGTCCGGATCGGGAGCGAGACAGGATGCAGGGTCATTCGACGGTGACGGACTTCGCGAGATTGCGGGGCTGGTCCACATCCGTCCCCTTGGCAACCGCCGTATGATAGGCCAGCAGTTGCGCGGGTATGGCATAGAGGATTGGCGTGAAGATCTGATCCACCTCCGGCAGTGTCAGGCATTGCCAGACCCCGTCCCGCGCGTCCGCGGCCCCGGCCTGATCCGTCAGCAGGATCACCTTGCCGCCTCGGGCCATGACCTCCTGCATGTTGGAGACCGTCTTGTCAAAGAGGGCATCGCGCGGGGCCATCACGATGACCGGCAAGGCGCTGTCGACCAGCGCGATCGGCCCGTGCTTCAGTTCACCCGATGCATAAGCTTCAGCGTGTATATAGCTTATTTCCTTTAATTTCAAAGCGCCTTCGAGGGCAAGAGGATACATCAGGCCACGCCCCAGGAACAGGGCATTGTCGGCTTGCGACAGATGCTCGGCGCAGCGCCGGAAATCGCTGTTGCCTTCCAGGGCGATGCTGATCAGCCCGGGCAGGCCGCGCAGATGCGACAGCTTGTCGGCCAGTTCATCATCTCCGATCCTGCCACGGGCATTGGCGGCTTTCAGCGCCATCAGCAACAGCACCGTCAACTGGCAGGTGAAGGCCTTGGTGGAGGCCACGCCTATTTCGGTTCCGGCGAGGATGGGCAATGCCAGATCGCTTTCGCGCGCGATGGAGCTTTCGGCCACATTGACCACCGACAGGATGCGCGCGGCCCGGCCCTTGCAGTAGCGCAGGGCGGCCAGGGTATCGGCGGTTTCGCCGGATTGACTGACGAAGAGGGCGGTCGTGCGGTCGGAAACCGGTGGTTCGCGGTAGCGGAACTCGGACGCGATATCGACCTCGACGGGCAGGCCGGCCAGCTGTTCGAACCAGTATTTCGCGGTAAGACAGGCATAGAAGGCGGTGCCGCAGGCCACCATGACGAGCCGGTCCGTCGCGGTGAAATCGATGCCGCCTGCAGGCAGGATGATCCGGCGCCCGTCATCGGAGAGGTAGTGCCCCAGCGCCTCGCTGATCACGGTGGGTTGCTCGGCGATCTCCTTGGCCATGAAGTGCTTGTGCCCGGCCTTGTCGATGCTGGCGCTGTCGATCTGGACCTGGCGCATTTCACGGTTGGCGATGCGGCCCTTCGCGTCGAGAATCTCTATGGTGGTGCGGCTCAGAATCGCACAATCACCCTCTTCGAGATAGGTGATCCGATCGGTCAGCGGGGCGAGCGCGATGGCGTCGGATCCGATGAACATCTCTCCGTCGCCATGCCCGAGCGCCAGAGGGCTGCCCTTGCGGGCGGCGATCATCAGGTCCGGCTCCCCGTCGAAGAGGAAGGCAAGCGCATAGGCGCCTTCAAGCTGGCTCAGCGTCTTCAGCACCGCATCTTTCGGGGACAGTCCTTCGGAGAGGTGACGCTGTGTGAGCAGGGCGACGGTTTCGGTATCGGTATCGGTGCTGTGACCGATGCCGGAGGCTGTCAGGTCGGCCCGCAGTTCGCGGTAGTTCTCGATGATGCCGTTATGCACCACAGCAACGCTGCCACAGGTATGCGGATGTGCATTGCCGACATTCGGCGCGCCATGGGTGGCCCAACGGGTGTGCCCTATGCCGGATTTCCCGGCCAGCGGTTCATGCACCAGAAGATCGGAGAGATTGACGAGCTTGCCGACCGCCCGGCGCCGGTCGAGCTTGCCATCGTTGACGGTGGCAAGGCCGGCACTGTCATAGCCGCGATATTCCAGTCGCTTGAGCGCCTCGACCAGTATGGGGGCCGCCTCATGCCGCCCCAGGACGCCTACGATTCCGCACATCAGCCTTTCCCCGCCTCGCGTTTTTTGTCGCGCCGGGCCTTCTTGAACCTGAGCGTCTCAAAGAGCTTGCGCGCCATACCGGGCTTGTTCACCTGCTGGGCCCGTCCCAGTGCAAGCGCCCCGTCGGGCACGTCCTGCGTGATCACGGAGCCGGAGCCGGTCATCGCGTCCTCGCCCACGCGGACAGGGGCAACGAGCATCGTGTCCGAGCCGATGAAGGCGCGCGCGCCGATGGTTGTCTCATGCTTCATGACGCCGTCGTAATTGCAGGTGATGGTGCCGCCGCCGATATTGCTGGCCACGCCGATCTCCGCATCGCCGATATAGCTCAGATGATTGATCTTTGCGCCGGTCCGGATCTCCGAGTTCTTGATCTCCACGAAATTGCCGACACGCGCGCGATCGGCAAGCGTCGAGCCGGGGCGCAGCCGCGCATAGGGACCGACGATCGCGTCGCGCCCCACATGACAGCCTTCAAGATGCGAAAACGCCCGCACATGCGCGCCGCTTTCCACGGTCACGCGGGGAGCGAAGACGACGTAAGGTTCGATCACCGCATCAGAGCCGATCCGGGTGTCGTGAGAAAACCAGACCGTTTCGGGCGCAAGCATCGTCACCCCGTTCTCGAGCGCCTCGGCGCGGGCGCGGCGCTGAAACGCGACCTCCGCGGCGGCGAGATCGGCGCGCGAATTGACGCCCAGCGTTTCTGCCTCGTCGCAGGCGATTGCGGTGGCCGTGAGCCCGCGCGCGCGGGCCAGCGCCACGATATCGGTGAGGTAGTATTCGCCGCTGGCATTCTCGTTGCCGACAAGCGCAATCAGTTCGAACAGCTTTCCTGCGTCGGCGGCGATGACGCCGGAATTGCAGAAGGTGATCGCGCGGGTGGGTGCATCGGCATCCTTGAACTCGACGATCTTTCGGAGCGTGTCGCCCTCCATCACCAGGCGCCCGTAGCCACCGGGATCGGCGGCGTGAAAGCCCAGCACGACGATATCATGCCCCAGGCGTGCGGCCTGCATGCGTTTCAGCGTTTCGGCGCTGATGAAGGGTGTGTCGCCGTAAAGCACGATCACATCGCCCCCGAACCCCTCCAGCGCGGGCGCGGCCTGAGCCACCGCGTGCGCCGTGCCCAGTTGTGCTTTCTGCACCACGATGGCGGCCTGCGCGTCGTGCGAGGCCACTGCCTGGCGCACCGCATCGGCACCATGCCCCGCCACCACGACGGTCCGTTCGGGGTTGAGCGTCGCGCCGGCACGCAGCGCATGGGCGAGCATCGGCGCACCGCCGACCCTGTGAAGAACCTTGGGGAGATCGGAGTTCATCCGCGTTCCCTTGCCCGCAGCCAGAATGATCAGAGCCGTGCTCATGCGCTTTCTCTTTGTAATCGTCCCGCTGCCGTTTTATCTGCCTGTGACGCCTGTGCAAGGGCGCAGTGGGAATCGTGGAAACTCTTGTTGGCGGGGATGGGCGGAAATGCGCACGGTTGTGTTCGATCTTGACGGAACCCTGGCGGATACGAGCGGCGATCTGATCGCCGCCGCCAATGCCTGCTTCCGACAGATGGGGGAGGGCGATCTGCTCAATGCCGCGCAGGATGCCGGTATCGCGCTGCGGGGTGGCCGGGCGATGCTGCAACTGGGGCTCGAGCGTCTGGGGCGTAGCGATGACACAGCCCTGATCGACGCCTATTACCCTGTTCTGCTGGAGGCTTATGGTGCGGCCATCGATGAGCACACGGTGCTCTATCCCGGCGCGATGGAGGCCGTGGAGGCGCTGAAATCCGCCGGATTTCGTGTGGCGATCTGCACCAACAAGCCCGAGGCGCTGGCGCGACAACTGCTGACCAGCCTCGCGGTGCTCGATGCTTTTGGCGGCCTGATCGGCGCGGACAGCTTGCCGGTGCGCAAGCCGGACCCCGCACCGCTTCGGCAGGCCGCACGTCTGGCGGGGGGCGATCCGGCGCGCTGTCTGCTTGTGGGCGATACAGTGACCGACCGCGACACCGCACGCGCGGCGCGTGTTCCTTGTGTGATGGTCACCTTCGGGCCGCACGGGCCGGGCGTGCATGACCTCTCGCCAGAGGCCACGATCGACCATTACGGCCAGTTGCAGGGCGTGGTGGAGCGCCTTCTTGCCTGACATCCCGGCCCGTGCTCCGACGGCAGGCCAAATGCAGCCCCGCCATTGACCGGCCCGAAGTTGATCGGCACTGTCGTGACATGACCGAATGCTTCAAAGGCAGTTTCACCCAGCAGGACCCGATCCCCGAAGAGGGGATCGCGGCCGCGCTGGAGGTAATGCGGAGCGGGCGGCTGCATCGGTATAATCTTGCACCGGGTGATCCGGGCGAGGTGGGACGCCTGGAGCAGGAGTTTGCGCAATATGTTGGCGCGAAATACGCGCTGGCCGTGGCCTCGGGGGGCTATGCCCTCTCGACCGCCCTGCGTGCGCTGGAGGTGCAGCCGGGCGAGCGGGTCCTGACCAATGCCTTCACATTGGCCCCGGTGCCGGGGGCGATTGCCAGTGTCAATGCTGTTCCGGTCTTTGTCGGCGTGACCGAGGCGCTCACGATCGATCTCGATGATCTGGAATGCAAGGCGGGCGCGGCGCGCGTCCTGCTGCTGAGCCATATGCGCGGGCATCTGACGGATATGGACCGGCTGATGGAGATCGCCTGCGCCAACGATCTCATCGTGGTGGAGGATTGCGCGCATACGATGGGGGCGGCGTGGAAGGGACGGCCTTCGGGGCGCGACGGGTTGATCGGATGTTATTCGACGCAGACCTACAAGCACATGAATTCAGGCGAGGGTGGGTTTCTGGTCACCGATGACGATGCGGTGATGGCGCGCGCGATCATGCTGTCGGGGTCCTACATGCTCTATGGGCGGCACGGCACGCGCCCCCCGGAGGAGGTTTTCGCGCAGATAAAATATGACACGCCCAACATATCCGGCCGGATGGACCATCTGCGCGCGGCGGTCCTGCGCCCGCAACTCGCAGGGCTGGAGGCGCGGATCGAGGCGTGGAATGAGCGTTACCGGGTCGTGGAGGAGGGGTTGCGGGGCACACCCGGCCTCACACTTGTCGATCGGCCCGAGGAGGAGCGCTTTGTCGGATCGTCCATTCAGGTCCTGTTGCTGGACTGGATGGGCGAGGCGATCGAGGAGGTGCTGCGGCGCTGTGCGGCGCGGGGCGTGGAGTTGAAGTGGTTCGGCGGCGCCGAGCCCGAGGGCTTTACCAGCCGCTATGACAGCTGGCATTATGCACCGAGCGCACCCATGCCTGCAAGTGACCGGGTCTTGCGGGGCATTCTGGACATGCGGCTGCCGCTGACCTTCAGCCTCGAGGATTGCGCCCTGATCGCGCGGATCATCCGCGCCGAGGTGGGGGCGGTCTGGCAGGGCGGTGCAGGCTGATGAGCGGGCGGGACGCTGAGCGTGATCTGATTGTGTGGCTGCGCCACGCCTGGTGTTTGAGGTGGGGGCGCTGCCCCCGTCCCCGCGGATGCGGGGACTCCCCCGGGGTATTTCGGCCAAGAAGAAGTGAGTGAATTTTGCGGCATGCGGGGGGCTCATCCAGCCTGGATCAGGTGGTGATGCGCCTGGGGGGCGGAGCCATGGCATGCCTTTCAGCCGGTGCGGCGGGTCAGGAGCGGCGCTTTGGCCAAAGCTGGGGTGGTTTGAATTGATGCATGATGGCAACGGATATGGTCATCGTGATGATGGCGAGATGCTCGGTGGAGGATGCTTGGGGTGTGCGGTTTGACCGGGGTGGCGAGGTGAGCACGGCCAGGCTGCAATATGCGATGCTCGCGGCGGTGGTGCTGGCATTGATGGCGCTGGCGCTTCTGCTTGGCAAGCGGGCGGTGACGGGCAGCGAGACCGAGGTGATCGAGCGGGTGGCGCAGCGTTATGTGGCGGAAGCGGGCGGGACGGCCCGGCAGCAGGATTGCGCGGCCCGGCCGGCGCAATCCGCCGGGCTGTGGCTTGTTGTGACCTGCCGGCCGGCGACGGGCCCGGGGATCGAGTATTTCATCGACAGATTCGGCCGGGTGGTCCATGTGGAGGACGGGCGCGGGGACGCGACATGACATCCTGTGGCGCATGAGATCCTGTGCAGGGCGTGATGGCGGGGCCGGCGCGCGATCGAGGGGCAGGCGCCAAGGTCAAGCTGGCTGAATGGTCCTGGCCGATATGCCTGGAGGCCGGCTTGATGGCCAGCCTCCCGGTCCGGGTCGGTGCCGGCGTCGTTGTCGCGGCGGATCAGAACTTCATCACATAGGCGAGGTTGAACACCCAAGGGTCGATCTTGACCTTGCCGACCTTGGCACCGTTGACCCGCAGGTCCGTCTCGATGTCGATATAGCGCACATCCGCCCGCAACGCGGATCTTTCGTTCAGGGCGAAATCCACCCCGGCATGCCCCGCGAGGCCCCAGGAGTTGCTCAGATCGACATTGGCACCGGCGAGCGCGCCTTTGCCCGTTTCGTCGAAGAAATGGGTGTAGTTGATTCCGATGCCGAGGAACGGGGTCACCGGGCTCTGATTTGTGAAGTGGTATTGCAACGAGAGCGTGGGCGGCAGGTGTTTGATCTTGGCCACCCGTCCGGCTCCTGCGAGATTGACATCATGCTGGAATGGCCAGGCGGCCAGCAATTCGATTCCGATCCTGTCGGCGATGAAGTATTCGACCGTGAGGGTCGGACGCAGGTTGCCATCGACATCGATCCGGCCGGCGTTCGTGTTGGATTTCTTTGTCGGCTCGACCCAGCCAAGTCCGAGACCGATGGTCAGATCACCCCGCTCCTGCGCGAGAGCAGGGGCGGACAAGGCCGCGATGGCGGTG
>SLDH01000387.1 GCA_007125415.1 Roseovarius sp. | reverse complement strand
GAGCAGCCGTCAGGCCGAGGCGCAGGCGGAAGCACGGGTCAACCAGGCCACGACACGCCTCGCGCGTGCCGAAATCGCCCTTGCCGAGGCCGAGCGAAGGTTGCAGGACACAGTGATCACCGCCGGGTTTTCCGGCCGTCTGAGCGCTGTGAGTGTCGTGGCGGGCGGGGTCGTGACGGCCAATGAGAAGCTCGCCGATCTGATCGACGCCGACTCGCTGGAAGTGGCCTTTCGCATCTCGGCAGGGCAATACAGCCGCCTTCTGGACGCGGATGACCGTCTCCTGCCTGCCCCGGTGACGATCTCGCTCGATGCTTACGGCATGACGCTCAGCGCCACCGGCGTGATCACCCGTGACAGTGCCGCCGTGGGCGAGGGGCAGACAGGCCGCAAGGTTTTCGCCCGGATCGACAGCGCGGGCGGGCTCAAGCCCGGTGATTTCGTGACCGTTTCCGTGGAAGAGCCTGCGCTCGACAATATCGTGCGCCTTCCCGCCAGCGCTCTGGGCGCGGACGGGCAGGTGCTCGTCATTGGCGAAGAATCGCGGCTCGAATCCTTGTCCGTCGATCTTCTGCGACGTCAGGGTGATCAGGTTCTGGTGCGTGGTGACGGCCTTGCCGGGCGCGAGGTGGTAGCACAGCGCGCGCCCGTGCTGGGCCGCGGAATCAAGGTGCGGGTCATCAACCCCGATGACAATGGTGAAAGCCGGGAGGAAGCCAGCCTTATGCTGGAGTTGAGCGAGGATCGCCGCGCGAGCCTCATTGCCTTCATCGAGGCCGACGGCAATCTGCCCGAGACGGACAAGGCCCGGATGATCGCGCAACTTTCGCAGGCGCGGGTTCCCGCAGGCCTCGTCCGGCAGCTTGAAACCCGCATGGGGGGCTGAGCGGCATGGCACGCACCCTTCCGCCCAAGGCCGCTGGCGTGATCTCCTACTTCACGCGGCATCGGACAGCGGCCAACCTGCTGCTTGTCGTGATGGTGGTGCTGGGGCTGGCGGCAGCCAGCAACATGCGCGCGCAGTTCTTTCCCGATGTGGTGGTGGATAATGTCTCGGTCTCGGTGATCTGGCCGGGCGCTGGCCCCGAGGATGTGGACGCCGGGATCGTGCAGGTGCTGGAGCCCACGCTTCTGGCGGTGGAAGGCGTCACCGGATCGACGGCCTCAAGCACCGAGGGGCGCGCTTCGATCTCGCTCGAATTCGAGCCTGGCTGGGACATGGGGCGCGCGGCCGCCGAGGTGGAAACCGCCGTCGATCTTGTCACCACCTTGCCATCCGAAGCCGAACAACCGGAGGTGCGGCGCGGGCAATGGCGCGACCGGGTGACCGATATCGTGATCACCGGGCCGGTGGAGCCTGAGCAACTGGGCCTCTTCGCCGATGAGCTGATCACCCGGCTATTCGCCGCAGGCGTGACCCGCAGTTCGATCAGGGGCATCGCTGCGCCTGAAACGGTGGTGGAGGTGCCGTCTCGCAATCTGATGGCCCATGATATCACCATGGCCGATATCGCCGCCGCCATCGCCGCCGAAGTGGATACCGCACCCGCCGGTGATATCGAAGGCGCCGATACAAGAGTGCGCACCGGGGTGGAAAAGCGCCGTGCCGATCAGATCGCCGCCATTGTGTTGCGCGCCGGTGACGATGGCTCGAAACTCACCATCGAAGATATCGCCACCCTGAGGGTCGAGGGCGTCAACCGGTCACAAAGCTACTTTGTGGGCGATGCCCCGGCGATGACCGTGCGGGTAGACCGGTCGGCCGACGGTGATGCCATCGGCATCCAGAGACAGGTGGAGGATGTCGCCGCACAGCTTCAGGAAACGCTGCCTGATGGGGTCGAGGTCAAGCTGATCCGCACCCGCGCCGAGGCGATTTCGGGGCGGCTTGGCATCTTGCTCGACAATGGGCTGATGGGCCTTGCCATGGTGGTCGGGCTGCTCTTTCTCTTTTTGAACGCCCGCACCGCCTTCTGGGTGGCCGCGGGCATCCCCGTGGCAATGCTCAGCGCCATCGCGCTGATGTATCTGGGCGGCTTGACGCTCAACATGATCTCGCTCTTCGCGCTGATCATCACGCTGGGGATCGTGGTGGATGATGCCATCGTCGTGGGCGAACATGCCGATGCGCGCTACCGAAAACTGCGCGAAACCCCTGCCCAAGCCGCCGAGCGCGCGGCCACCCGCATGGCCTTGCCGGTTTTCTCGGCCTCGCTGACCACATTGATCGCCTTTTTCGGGCTCATGGCGATCAGCGGGCGCTTCGGCGATCTGATCATCGACATTCCCTTCACCGTGATCGCCGTGCTGGTGGCAAGCCTCGTGGAATGTTTCCTGATCCTGCCGCACCACATGTCCCACGCGCTGAAGGAACGCAAGAGCGCAGCCTTCAGCCGTGCGCGCGTGGCGGCGGCTGCGCTGGCGATCCTGCTGGTGACGGTATTTCTCTCGGCCGTGGCGTTCTTCAGCGGCCTGATGCTGCTGGCACGCCATGACATGGTGGCACAGGATGCCATGGGCACCCCCCTGCTGATGACCTCTCATGCTTTCGCCACGCTGGCTGGCGGGGCGAGTGCAGCGCTGATCGTGGGCTTTCTGCTCATGCCGTTCAGATGGCGGCACCGGGCGTTCCTTGCCATGTCGGATCATGGCATCGACACGGTGTCCCATCTTTTCAATCTCGGCTTCGTCCGGGTGCGCGAGCGGCTCTTTCGCCCTTTCATGGTGCTGGTGATCCGGGCGCGCTATCCGGTGCTCGCGCTCGCCGTGCTGGCGCTGGCCTCGCAGGCGGCGGTCTTCATCAAGGGCGATGTGCAATGGCGTTTCTTCAACGCGCCGGAACAAGGCAGCGTGACCGGCAATTTCATGATGGCGCCGGGCGCCACGCGCGAAGACAGCCTTGCGATGATGCGCGAGATGCAGCGCGCCACTGAAGCGCTCGGACGGGAATATGAAGAGCGCTATAGCCGCAACCCGCTGGACTTCGTCATGGCGCAGATAGGCGGCAGCACCGGGCGCAGCCTGCCGGGCTCGGACATGCGCAGTGAAGACCAGTTGGGCGGCATCTCCATCGAGTTGATCGATGCCGATCTGCGCCCCTATTCCAG
>SLDH01000150.1 GCA_007125415.1 Roseovarius sp. | reverse complement strand
TGAGATACATCTGCACCGGATCGTCCTGTGGCATCCCCAGCGGAAAGGCGGCCGAAGGTGTGGCCGGTGTGAGGATCGCGCCCACACCTTCGGCAAACGCCTTTTCGAAGTCACGCTTGATCAGGCTGCGCACCTTGCGGGCGCGGTTGTAATAGGCGTCATAGAAGCCCGCCGACAGCACATAGGTGCCGATCATCACCCTCCGCTGCACTTCGGGACCGAAGCCTTCGGCGCGGGTCTTCTCGTACATCTCGGTGATCCCGTCACCCTGCTCGAGCTTCGCGCGGTGACCATAGCGCACCCCGTCATAGCGCGCGAGATTGGATGAGGCTTCCGCCGGGGCAATGACGTAATAGGCGGGCAGCGCGTATTTCGTGTGCGGCAGGCTGATATCGCGGATATCGGCACCTGCATCGGCCAGCATCTCGCGCCCCCGCGCCCAAAGCGCTTCGATCTCGTCGGGCATACCGTCCATACGGTACTCGCGCGGTATGCCGATGACCTTCCCCCGGATATCGCCGGTGAGCATCGCCTCGAAATCGGGCACGGCGAGATCGGCGCTGGTGCTGTCTTTCGGGTCGTGGCCACACATGGCCTGCAACATGATCGCGGCGTCGCGCACCGATTTGGTCATCGGACCCGCCTGATCGAGGCTTGAGGCGAAGGCCACGATCCCCCAGCGCGAGCAACGCCCGTAGGTGGGTTTGATGCCCGTGATGCCGGTAAAGGCTGCGGGCTGGCGGATCGAACCGCCGGTATCGGTGCCGGTCGCGGCGAGGCAAAGATCGGCCGCGACGGCCGAGGCCGATCCGCCCGAGGAGCCGCCGGGGGTGAGCGCGGCCTCGTCATTTCCCCGTCGCCACGGATTGACTGCATTGCCATAGACAGAAGTCTCGTTGGAGGAGCCCATCGCGAACTCATCCATGTTGAGCTTGCCCAGCATCACCGCCCCCGCCTCGAAAAGCTGCGCTGAAACGGTGCTTTCATATTCGGGGCGGAACCCGTCAAGAATGCGGCTGCCAGCCTGCGAAGGCACCCCTTTCGTGCAGAAGAGATCCTTGATCCCCAGCGGGATGCCGCACATGGCCGGCACCTCGGCGCCCTCTTGTTGCAGACGGGCATCGGCGGCATGGGCCTGCGCGCGCGCCAGATCGGGCGTGTTGTGCACGAAGGCACCCAAAGCGCCCGCGCGCTCGATCTCTGTCAGGCAGGCATCCGTCAACTCAAGGCTGGTGATGTCGCCTGCGCGCAGGCTGTTCCGGGCCTCGGCGATGGTCATTTCATTGAGGCTGGTCATCATTCCACCACCTTCGGCACGGCAAAGAAGCCTTCGCGCGCATCCGGTGCATTGGCCAGCACCTTTTGCTGCTGATCTCCTTCGGTCACCTCATCGGTCCGGCGCTTGAGGCGCATGGGCGTGACGCTGACCATCGGCTCGACCCCGTCGACATCGACCTCTCCCAATTGCTCGATGAAGCCGAGGATCGTGTTGAACTCCTGCGCCAGCGCGGGTAGCGCATCCTCTTCCACGCGGATCCGGGCCAGTTTCGCCACTTTTGCAGCCGTCTCGATATCGATCGACATGGGATGCCTCTCTTGCGGGTTTCACCATGGGGCGCATGTAGCGCCGCGCGTGCGAGGCCGCAAGCATCGCATCCCCTTTTCGGGAGGCTGCCATGTGATAAGCTGCCCGCAAACAGCGCAACAGGAGAACGAAATGAACATCATCTGGCTTGGACATGGCAGTTTTCGCATCGAGATCGGGGGGCAGGTGCTGCTGATCGATCCATGGCTGACCGGCAATCCGATGCTCCCCGAGGAGAGCCACGCAGCGGCCACGCAGGGTGCCACCCATATCCTGCTGACCCATGCGCATTTCGATCATGCGGCGGATCTGCCCGATCTGGGCAAACGGCTGGGCGTGCCAATCGTTGGGCAATATGACCTGATGGGCTGGTGGGAAGAGACAAAGGGCAGCGAGGTGATCGGCTTCAACAAGGGGGGCACGGTCGATCTGGGGGGCGTTGCGGTAACCATGGTGCATGCCACACATTCCTCGAGTTTCGGCGGGGCGGAAGGCCCGCATGTGCCCGGGACAGAATGCGGTTACATGATCGCGGGCGAGGGCCATGTGATCTATGTATCGGGCGATACGGATGTGATGGCGGACATGAAGGTCTTCAACGATCTGCACGCGCCGGATATCGGCATCCTCTGCGCAGGCGGGCATTTCACCATGGACATGAAGCGTGCCGCCTATGCTGCGAAAACCTTCTTCGAATTCAAGACCGTGATCCCCTGTCATTACAAGACCTTCCCGCTTCTGGAACAATCGGCGGCGGCGCTGGCGGAGGGGCTGCCCGGTGTCAACGTGATCGAGCCGGAGGTGATGAAACCCCTCACCTTCTGAACTGAACCGGGATCAAGGCCGCAACGGTGTCGCATCATCGGGGCGCGGACAGGCGCGCAGCACCATGAGGGTGGCCCTTGCCTCCTGGGCGCCGGTTCGGATGGCCTGATCGAGCAGCCGTGCAGGGGCGCCTGAAACCTCCTCCAGCGCGGCTTGCAACATCTGCGTGCGCGCCGCCAGCGCATCGAGTTGTGCCTGCACCTCCGGCGTGACACTGCGGCCTGGAGCGGTCATGGCGTCGCGCAGAGCAAGGAAGCCCTGACGCATCTCCGCCACATCCTCCCGCAGCGGCGTCACCACGGCGACAGAGCGGGCGAAGCTGTCGGTCACACTCTCCATCTTTCTCGCCGCCATGAAGTAGAGGAGCATACTGATCAGAAGCAGAAGCAATGTCGCGTTGAGACAGGCGAGTGCCAGGTCTTTCAGAACCCGACCAAGGCGGGACCATGTTTTCTCCATTCTGAACTCCGATCCTGCATTATGAATGTCACGGCGCGCTCCGACGCCTCTCGAAGAAGTCCTGCAACAGCGCCTCGGCCTCGGGCGCGGCGATACCGTCGTAAATCTCGGGGACATGATGGCATTGCGGATGCGAAAAGACCCGCGCGCCATGGGCCACGCCGCCGGATTTGGGGTCTGACGCGCCGTAATAGAGCCGCGCGATCCGAGCCGCCGAGATGGCCGTGGCGCACATCGCACAAGGTTCAAGCGTGAAATAGAGATCATGCCC
>SLDH01000003.1 GCA_007125415.1 Roseovarius sp. | reverse complement strand
GCTTGCGCCAGCACGGTTGCAGTGGTGGTGCCGTCACCGGCTTCGTCATTGGTGCGGCTGGCCACTTCCTTGACCATCTGCGCGCCCATGTTCTCGAACTTGTCTTCCAGCTCGATTTCCTTCGCCACGGATACACCGTCCTTGGTGATGCGCGGCGAGCCGAAGGATTTGTCGAGCACCACATTGCGGCCCTTGGGGCCGAGCGTCACCTTGACCGCATTGGCCAGGGTGTTCACGCCGCGCAGCATCTTGTTGCGGGCCTCAGAATTGAATTTCACGTCTTTTGCAGACATATCAGTTGCTCCTGATGTTTTGTTTGCGGATGGTTTCAGTTCACGACGACGGTAGTTCAGGCTGCTTTTGCAGCCGCTTTCGTGTCGATAATACCCAGAATGTCGCTTTCTTTCATGATCA
Organism: Roseovarius sp.; assembly: GCA_007125415.1. Taxonomy (GTDB): domain Bacteria; phylum Pseudomonadota; class Alphaproteobacteria; order Rhodobacterales; family Rhodobacteraceae; genus Roseovarius. The sequence goes on along the minus strand of SLDH01000003.1, from coordinate 11,338 downwards.
GCAGTTCCTCACCATCGATGGTGATCTCGGTGCCGGACCACTTGCCGAACATGATGCGGTCGCCCACGGAAACGGCCATTTCGATCAGCTCGCCGTTATCCTTGCGCGCACCGGCACCGCAGGCAACGACTTCGCCTTCGCTGGGCTTTTCCTTGGCGCTGTCGGGGATGATCAGCCCGCCAGCAGTTTTTTCCTCGCTTTCGACGCGACGGACAAGAACACGGTCATGCAGCGGTTTAAATGCCATTGTCTTTGGCTCCTTCAGGCTCAAAGTTTCTCCAGATCGGCTTGCAGCAAGCCGTTAGCACTCACCTCCAATGAGTGCTAATGCCCGGTAGTTAGGGAGAGGCTGCGCGGCTGTCAACACGACAATTCGAAATTTTCATTTCCCCTTCCAAAGCCCCGAGCATGCCCATACTCTCGAAGCCTGTCCCTTTTTTCCGGAGACCGCCCCCGATGACGAGATTTGCAGCTGTTTTGTTCTTTCTCTTCAGCCCCATGGCTGCCGCCGCCCTTTGCGAGGGGCGCGATCTGATCGCGCAGATGCCGCAGGCAGAGCGCGCCGCGCTGGCCGAACGCGCCGAGACGATGCCCTATCCCGAGGGGCTTTTGTGGCGTGCCAGCAAGGGCGAGACGGAGATCATCTGGTTCGGCACCTATCATTTCGCCCATGATGACACCCGGAGCCATCTGGACGCGCTGAAGCCGCTGATCGGCGCGGCACAGGATGTGTATCTCGAGGTCTCGAATGCCGATATGGCCGAGATGGAACGAGAGGTCGCCGCGGACCCCTCCATCATGTTTCTCACCGAAGGCCCCACATTGCCCGATCTGCTTGGCGAGGCGGATTGGCAGATCTACAGGCAAGCCATGGCCGAGCGCGCCATTCCGGGCTTCATGGCCGCCAAGTTCAAGCCGATCTGGGCCGCCATGCTGCTGGGTGTCGGACCGTGCGAAGCGCGCAACGGTGTGCTGGAGGGCGACGGGATCGACAAGCTGATCGGCCTGCATGCCGAAGCGCTGGGCAATCCCAGCCGCTCGCTGGAATCCTACCGCGCGCTGATGACCATGCTCGACAGCTTTCCGCAGGAGGATCAGCTTGACATGATCCGCCTCTTCCTGACCGAAGATCTGGATGCCGATGACATGGCCCATACGCTGCGCCAGCGCTATCTCGCGGAGGAAATGGCGCTGCTCTGGGAATATTCCAAGGCCGTCTCGCTGGAATTGGGCGGGCCGGATGCGGCCGAAGATTTCGCGCTCTTCGAAAAACTCCTGCTGGAGGACCGCAACCGCGCCTGGGTGGCGTTGTTGCTGGAGGCCGCAGAAGGCCGACAGGTCTTTGCGGCGGTGGGTGCCGCCCATCTGCCCGGCGAAATCGGCGTGCTGCGCCTGTTGGAGGAAGAAGGCTTCCGGATCGAGCGGTTGCCCTTCAACCCCTGACCCCGTTTCCCAGACCGCTGCTACAGTGTCGCGTCCTGCCGGATTGCCGGCCTTGAACAGCGTGGTGAGACCTACCCCGCCGGCACCTTGTGCTTCTTCAGCGCCTTCTGGATTTCCGCGTCGATCAGCTTTTCGATCCGTTTGTCCCTGGCCAGTTCCTTTGAAGCGATATTGATGAGCTTGGCCTCGTCCGGCGTGCCGTCGGAATTTTCGATCGCCTTCAGAAAACCGAGCTTCATCGCCTCTTCGCTGACCTTGTTGGCGACATCGGCATACATCTTTGCCTTGATCGTATTGGGGACATTGTTGTTCTTGACCACCTTGGCGAAACGATCAGGCACGAGCTGGCCCTGCAGGATCTCCTTGTTCTTGTAGGCCCATTTCTTCTGGAACCCGCCCAGCTTCTTCAGCGCGCCGGCGGTCAGCGCGGCGAACAGGATGTTCTCGAGTGCCGCCTTGAATTCCATCTCGGTCGGCACCTTGCCCGTCTTGGCGGTCCTGCCGATCTCATTGACCGCCGCGACCATCGAAGCCTTCAACACCTCGGCCCCCGAATGGGCGAGATACTTCACCAGGAACGGCTCAAGCTGCTTGACCGTCAGATAGGGGACCTTCGAGGCCAGGCGTGGGGCAAGCCCCTTGCAGAGCCCCTCGATGTACTTCACCGGAACCTTGTTGCCGATGCCCGCGGTCGCCAACCCGATGGTGCCGTCGATCGCCACCGCCTTGACCGATTGCCACACGGTCACCTTCTGACCGCTGGCATGCTTTCCCAATTCCTGCGAAGCCGATTGCAACATCGACACGGAGGCGCCCGAGACGAGCATGGCCTTGGCCGCCGTCATTCCCGTTGCCGTGGCCACAGCCGGAGCCGCCATCACTCCCACAACGGCAAAGGAGGTCGCCGAAGTCACCATGAGGGCGGTCCCGACCTGATTTCCCGAGCCGATATATTCCTTCAGGAACCGCTCGACTTCCGCGGAAAATTCGTTGATCGCCTGCTCTGCCTCGGGCAGGGCAGTGTTCAGCATCTCGAGATTCTTGCTCTTGACCGCGCGGTCCAATGCACCCGTGGCCTTGATCGAGCGGGTGACGACCGACGATTTTGGAAACTTGATCCCGCCCCAGGTCATGATCATTGCGTTGGCGACGGCGTTCAGCAGGCCGTTCTTGATCCGCGCGGTGTCAAGATAGTCCTGATAGATCCTGAGATTGAGATCATGTCTCGAAATCATCGTCTTGATGTAACGGTCGAGCTGCTTGAAGATATCGGCCTTGACCAGCTCATAGTCCTTCTCGGTCAGCAGAAGATCCTTGCCCTTCCACTTGACCCGCTTCATCGGGATCGGCTTTTCCTTGGCCTCGGGCTTTGCCTCTTCCTTGAGCGCCGCTTCATATTTTGGCGTCAGCGCCTTGAGTGTGCGGCCGCCTGGATCGACCACCTTGTCGGGCCACTTGAAACCGGCCTTCTTCTGGAAGGCACCAATGGCCTTGATCAGGCCAGCGTCCACCTTGTTGCCCGGTGCCACGTTCAGCCCGTTGGCCTTCAGCATCTTGCGGACAAGCTCCACATCCTGGGAATTGTTGCGAACCGGGCCACCCTCGCTCGTGCGTGGTGCAAGGCCGACCGGGGCTTTCAGCTTTACCTTTGCCATGGCAATCACTCCGAAATAAAATACCGAAAGTATCCTCAGCCGGGGCGCATGCGTCAATCTTTTCCTCTCCGGCCCCGGTGACAATACCGCAGGGCCTGACTATAACCCGGCACGAATCCTTCCCGGCTTCTCTCCAATGCCATGAACGAACGGAACAAATTGCCATGACCCTCCAAGTTTTCGGACACAAATCCCCCGATACGGATTCCACCGGCTCCCCCATTCTCTGGGCCTGGTATCTCAACGAGATCAGGGGAATCACGGCAGAGCCGGTTCTGCTGGGTGAGCCGAATACCGAAGCCGCTTTCCTGCTCGATCACTGGAAGCTGCCCAAGCCCCGCATCATCGCCGATGTCGAGGACGCACAGCCCTGCGTCATCGTGGACACGAACAATCCCGCCGAACTGCCCGTCAACATCAACGCAGCCGACGTTCGGGCGATCATCGACCATCACAAGCTGGTGGGCGGGCTGGAGACCAAAGGGCCCATCGACATCACCATCCGTCCCCTCGCCTGCACCGCCACGGTGATGATCGACCTGATGGGTAAGGATGCTGCGCGCATGCCCGACTGGGCCAAGGGAACGGCGCTGACCTGTATCCTGAGCGATACGCTTGCGTTCCGCAGCCCCACAACCACCGATCATGACCGCGCCGTCGCCGAAGGGCTCGCCGCCGATCTGGGGATCGATATCGCGGAATACGCGGCTAAGATGTTCGCGGCGAAATCCGATGTTTCAGCCTTTTCCGATGCCGAGCTTCTGCGCATGGACAGCAAGGAATACGAGGTGGCTGGCACGAAATTCCGCGTGTCGGTTCTCGAGACTACCGCGCCTGCCATGGTCCTCGACCGCAAGGTGAGCCTGATGGAAAGCATGCAGTCGGTCGCTGCCGAGGATGGTGTCGATCAGGTGCTGCTCTTTGTCGTGGATATCCTGAACGAGGAAGCTACCCTGCTTGTGCCCAATGACCTTGTGGCAAGCGTGGCCCGGAAGAGCTTCGGGGCCGAAGTGTCGGGCGATGCGGTGGTCCTGCCCGGGATAATGAGCCGCAAGAAGCAGATCATCCCCAACCTCGCGGTCTGAGCGCCCGCCTCGGGGCGGGCGGGCGTATGCCCGTGCTGAGCGTCCCGGGTGGGGATGAGGCCGTTTGGCGCGATATGCTATGGTCGCTCCGCGATTGCCGTGAGCGCTCGGGACATGCTACTGTTTCCGCCAGAGGCAGAGCAGGCCTGCAAATGCGATGACAGCACTCACCCGATACCAACGGCTCGAAGCCACTGGACTGTGGCGGCCGAACCCGGAGGCGCAGCGCCTCGAAGTGATCGTGTCCATTGGCGAGTCCACCCTCATCATGACTGACATGCGCGACCGTGCGCTCGCGCATTGGTCGCTCGCCGCGGTGGAGCGGGCCAATCCCGGCAACCACCCTGCGATCTATCACCCCGACGGTGACCCGGGCGAAACCCTGGAACTGGGGGACGGCGAAGGAGAGATGACCGCCGCCATCGAACGTTTGCGCGGCGCCATCGCCCGGCGGCGGCCGCGCCCGGGGCGGTTGCGGCTGGTGGGACTGGTGTCATCCGTTGCTGCCGTGGTGGCCCTTGGTGCCTTCTGGTTGCCGGGTGCGGCGCGGGACCATGCGGTGCAGGTGGTGCCTCAGGTGAAACGCGCCGAGATCGGCACCCTGCTGCTGGGGCATCTGCGCGCCGTCACCGGGCCTGCCTGCCGCGATCCCAATGCGGATGGGGCTCTTGCGCGGCTGGCGGCACGGCTGGCCGCGCCAAGCGGCCCCGGCCCCTTGCTGGTGATGCGCCAGGGTGTGAACGACACAGCGCACCTGCCCGGGGGCGCCATCCTGATCAGCCAGAGCCTTGTCGAGGATCATGACACGCCCGACGTGCTGGCCGGATACATCATCGCCGAGCATCTGCGCGCACAGATGCATGACCCTCTGGCCGATCTGCTGAATTTCGGCGGGCTCTCTGCCTCCATTCGTCTCCTGGCCACCGGCGAGTTGCCCGACGACATGCTGAGCAGCTATGCAACAGCAGTGCTTGCAGGGCCCGCCCAGGAGATCGACGATGAAGCCCTGCTCGAAGGCTTCAAGGCCTGGGCCGTTCGCGCGACACCTTACGCCTATGCCCGCGATCCCTCGGGAGAGACGACACTGACATTGATCGAGGCCGATCCCTTCGCCGATATGGCCCCCGAACCGGTGCTGAGCGATGCCGACTGGTTGCGCCTGCAAGGGATATGCGGCGTCTGACGGATCGGGCACGGTACCCGGCTCACCGGATGAAATTCAGGCTCAGCTTGATCTTGCGGCGCGCCTCTTGCGGCAGATGCCGGTTCAGCCTGCGGTTGACGAGCGCGAAGAGGCTGATGATCACCAGCGTCAGAGCGATGAAATATGCCGCCACGATCGGATAGCCGACAAAGGGGTTGAAGGTCTGATCCACGAAGTAGCGCGCATAGTAGAACGCCTCCCCCGATTGCTGACGGGCAGGAAAGGCCGAGAGGAACACGAGCGTGGTCGAATGGGTCAGAAAGATCGCCTCGTTGGTATAGCTCGGCCAGGCCAGCCGCAGCATGCTGGGCAGGATGATGCGCCGAAACCGGGTGAAACCGAACATGCCGTAGGCATCGGCGGCCTCAAGCTCTCCTTTGGGAATGGAGCGCAGCGCGCCATAGAAAAGCTCGGCCGAATAGGCGGTCGTGTTGAGCACCAGCACGATCAGCCCGCCTACCTGTGCCGTGGTCAGTCTCGAGGTTTCCACCGTGAGGGTCACAAACCCCAATGGCACATCGATGCCTGCCCGCGGCAGCAGCACGAAGGCCGAGTAGAAGAAGAAGAACTGGATGAAGAGCGGCGAGCCGCGAAAGACGAAGACGAAGGCTGTCGCCGGAGCGCGGAGCCACGGGTTGGTGCTGAACTTGCCCACAGCCACGGCGACAGCGAGAAAGAATCCGATGCCGATGGCCAATACGGCGAAATAGATGTTCCAGATCAGCCCGCTGGCGATGAGGAAAAGCTGATCACAAAGCGTGATGTCGAGCCCGCGCGGCAAAAGCCGTTCACCCCAGTCGCGCCCCAGCGCGCGCAGGATATAGCTCTCGAAGCTTTCGGCGCAGGTTCTCATGCGGCCGCCCTCCGCTGACGCTCACCTGCGGCAGTGGCCTGACCGCGTGACAGCCTTTCGTTGAGCCGCCCGAAAGCGCGCTCGGAGGCCCATGTCATGAAGAGATAGAAGACCAGCAGGACAAGGAAATACCACACGCGCCAGTCCGGATGAGGATAGGCGTAGAGCGACGTCTTCTGCCCGCCCAGCTCGCGCGCCCAATAGACGGCATCCTGAATCCCCAGCAGGAAGAGCAGCGGCGTGGCCTTCACGAGGATCTGCCAGATATTCGAAAGCCCCGGGATCGCATAGACCCACATCTGCGGCAGGACCACACGGCGGAAGGCCTGCGCGCGGGTCATGCCATAGGCTTCGGCGGTTTCGATCTGCGCGCGCGGCACCGCGCTCATCGCGCCATAGAGGGTGTTGGCCGCAAAGGAGCCGAAAACGAGCGCAAAAGCCACCACCGCCATCCCGAAGGCATAAACATCGCGCACCCAGGCCGGCGCGTTGACCCCGGGGATCTTGGCCTCGCGGCAGACGATGAAGTCATTGCCTTGCCGAATGGGCTGATCCCAGTCGGGGCACTGGATATGGTGGTAGATCCATTCGATGCCCTGCCCCAGCGCGATGGGCACGAACATGAAGAACACGATATCGGGCACGCCACGGATCAGATTGACATAGCCCCTCCCCAGCCAGTTGAGCGGCCAGATGCGTGAGCGCATCGCCAAGGCCCCGGCCATGCCCATCGCGAGAGCGATGGGGGCGGTCAAGGCGAGCAGGAGCATGACCGTCAGAAAAGAGCGATAGAAAGCGAAATGCGTGGGCGTCGTCAGGTAACAGGTGAACCATTGCCACTGTTCGAGGATCGACGGGTCCGTGCAGTAATCAAACATCGCAATCAGCCGCTCATGGGAGGCAAGGCCCGGTGACCGGGCCTTGCCGAAAAGATGTCAGGACAGATCAGAACGTGGACATGCCATCGTCAAACCACTCAACGATCATTTCGTTGAGCGAGCCGTCTTCCTTCATCTCGTTGATCACGCGGGTGAAGGTCTCGCGCAACTCGTCATCGCTTTGGCGGATGCCCGCGCCCGTGCCTGAGCCGGGGAAGAAATCGTCACCGATGAAGACCAGCTCACCGCCTGAATCGTTCACATAAGGCGCGAGAAAGTTCTTGTCGGCGAGAACGGCGTCTGCTTCTCCGTTGCGCACCGCCGAGATGGTCTCATCCGGTGTCGGAAACTCGAGCCCGTCTGCCGAGCCATCGGCGACCAGACCGGCCTGCACTGTGTTCGACTGCACCGCGATCACGCCATCTTCGATCACCGAAGGGTCGGTTCCGGCAAGCGCCATATAGGCCGACGGATCGGATGGCAGGTAATTGGTGGTGAACGAGATCACCTCGCTGCGCGCCTCGGTGATGCTCATGCCGGCCATGATCACATCGTAATTGCCCGCCACGAGGTTGGGGATGATCGTGTCCCAGTCATTGATGACCCATTCGCAGGTGAGCCCCGCGCGGTCGCAGATCTCGTTGCCGAGATCGATCTCGAAGCCGACAACCTCGTTGTCGTCATTGATGAAGTTCCACGGAGGGTAGGCCCCTTCCGTGCCGATGCGCACCACGTCCTGCGCCATGGCCATGCCCGCCATCATGGTGGCGGCGGCGGTGGTGATCAGTAGTTTTTTCATCTTGGTCTCCCTTCCTGGGTTTCTGGTTTACGTCTATCGTGTCCCTTGACGCCCCTTTGCTTATGGCCCTTGCAAGGCGGTATCGTCAAAGTTTCTTCAGCAGGGTCGCAATCGAGCCCAGCGACGTGGTGCTGTCACTCGCCACTTTGCTGACCTCAGTCATGAACCCGTCCCACCCCTTGCGTTCGGCAGTCGAGATGGTGTCGGCCTCGGCCACGGCCGACTGCGCCGCCTCGACCGATTTCTGCAGCTTCTGCAGCGCCGTCAACTGCTTGCGCAGCGCCTCGATGCGTTTTTCCTGATCGGCGCAGCGCTGACGGGCCTCGGCGAGTATCTTGCCTTCCTTTACCGCATCCTCCTTTTTGGCGCGCGCCTCAAGCGCCTCCAGCGATTTGCGCGTCTCGGCCATCTTCGTGGTGGCGGTGATCAACTCGGCCTCGAGCGCGCTCTGGCCCGCGGCGATTTTCTTCATCCGCGGGTCCAGCGCCTGCATTGCCTTGTGAACCTTGGTCAATGTCTCATCGATCTGCACAAGGTTCTCGCCCACATCGCCCGCACGTTTGCGCGCGATATTCCAGGCTCCGTCATATCCCTTGATGAGCGCCGCCACACCACTCACCGCGGCGCCAATCCAGCCCAGGCCGCCGGTGGCTGACCCAAGCGTGATCGCCCCCAGAATACCCGACAGGAGGCCCACGCGCGCTGGCTTCAACTCTTCGGAAGAGAAGGCCAGCGTGGGTTTGTCCAGCTTCTCCCGGAATTTCTTTTCCGCCGCCTCGCAGGCAGATTTGAACGACGTATCGGCATAGCGCTTGGCCACCTTGCCGTTGAAGTCGTTCCAGGCCTTGAGCACCTTGGCCTCATAGGCCTTGGCAACGCTCTCGAGCGCTTTTGCGTCCTTCAGGCCGGGCCCGGACTTGCCGATCTTCTCCCAGTCCTTGATGAACTCGAGATCCTGCTTCTTGCCGAACCGGTCAAGCTCGTAGCGAAAGACATTCTCGAAGACCTTGATCACCTCCTTGCCCACCTTCGACTTGGGATCGACCCCGCCAAGGTTCAGCGTGACCTCAAAATCGCTTTGCAGCGTCTGTTCGGGCAGCGGGCCGGATTTCGGCAGCTTCAACGTCCGCGTGACAGTGCAGACCTTGCCACGGGTGTTCAGTGTAAACATCGGCAGGCCCTTTCGGCATCAACGTTGTTATGCCCGGCGGATCGCCTGAGACCTGTCAGACGCCAGCGTCTCATGCCGCCATGGTCGAGCTGAGAAAGCCGCGCAGCCGCTCGGATTTCGGGTTGCTGAAAAGCGCGTCGGGCGCGCCCTCTTCCTCGATCAGCCCCTGATGCAGAAACACGACATGATCGCTCACATCGCGGGCCATCTTCATGTCGTGGGTGACGATCATCATGGTTCGCCCCTCGGCGGCCAGATCCTTGATCACCCTGACAACTTCCTGTTCAAGCTCCGGGTCGAGCGCCGAAGTGGGCTCGTCGAACAAAAGCGCCTCGGGCTCCATGCAGAGCGCCCGCGCGATCGCCGCGCGCTGCTGCTGCCCGCCGGAAAGCTGGGCGGGATAGACATCGCATTTGTCGCCGATGCCCACCTTGGAGAGATATTTGCGCGCCGCGGCCTCCACCTCGGCCCGGTCACGGCGCAGAACCGTCACCGGCGCTTCCATCACATTCTCCAGAATGGTCAGATGCGCCCAGAGATTGAACTGCTGGAAAACCATGCTCAGATTGGTGCGGATCCGCAGGACCTGTCTCGCATCCCCCGGATGGCGGTTCAGCCCGCGCCCTTTCCATGTCACCGGCTCGCCATTGAAGAGGATATCACCCTGCTGGCTATCCTCCAGCAGATTCACGCATCGCAGAATTGTGGATTTGCCCGAGCCCGAGGAGCCGATAAGCGAGATCACCTCGCCCTTTCGGGCCACCAGATCCACCCCCTTGATCACCTCAAGCGCGCCATAGGCCTTGTGCAGGTTGCGTATCTCGATGACGGGTGTCGCGTCTGGGGTTTCATCGGACAAGGCAGGATCCGCTTGGCTGGAGAAGGATTGCACGGCAGTAGGGCGGAAAAAACGGGCGATTGCAACTTGCAAAGCGACCGTTACTGCAGGCAATTCTCCAAAACGGCACAGGATTTGGGCAAAAGGGAAGCCGCACTTGCAGCGGCGCTGGCGTCACCCTGTCACGGTGCCCGGCGGTGGCGGTGTGGCTACGGCCAGATAGGATTCGGGCGGTAAGCGCAGGATGCCGCGCAGATGAAGGGTCTGGCGATCTTCGGCCGAAAGATCGGTTATCGCCAGCGCGATGGCGCTGAAAACCGCGTCCCCATCCCGCCCCTTCGCGCAGATATAGGGCAAGACCGGTGTCGGCACGGTCGCATCCACCTCCTTGAGGCTTCGCGCAACCTCATGATGCCGCTGCAGGAACACCCATGTCAGCGCGTCCAGCGCCGCGAGATCCGCCTGTCCCTCCGCCACGGCCAGAGCCGAGTTCAGGTGCCCGCCGGTTTCGCAAAGATGCTCGAAGGCAAAGCCCAGCGCGCGCGCATGAGTGAGTGGCGCAGCCCAGCCGCTTTGCGACAGTGCCTCGTTAAAGGCAAAGCGCGCGTCCCGAAAGGCATCGAGACTGTCCCGCGCATCATCGGCACGCGCCACGAAGATCGAGCGGTAATGCCCGGGCGGGCAGCCGGGCAAGCGGTAATCCGGTGTGCCCACCAGCGTCACCTTGCCGTGCAGATGCGCGCGGTAAGGGTATCCGCAGGTCTGCGAAAGGATCAGATCGGGGTGCAGCCACTGTGCCCGGAGATCGCCCCCGCGCGTGAGCCTTTCAGGCCCCTGCCCCAGCCGCGCACGGATCGCCTGCCAATACCGGTCATTCGCACCCTGCAGCGCGGGCAGATCATACATCGGCAGGCTGGCTATCATTGACGGGCCGTCACCCTGCGGCGCGCCATCGCGCTGTCGACGTCGCTCACCCCCAAGAGCGCACAGACCAGGCGGACAAGCGCGTCCTCATCCTGATCGCGCGCGCCATCGGCCAGCGCCACCTCCCACAGCCCTTCGATCACGCCGATCCGCTCGTCATAGGGCACGGCCTCCTTGATGGCGCGGGTGAAGCGCACCGTATCGGGCGCCTCGGCCTCGATCTCTTCGGCCTCGCCACGCAGGGTCGCCGCCTCGGGCTCGGTCAGGCCGAAGCGGGACATCGCGATCTGTTCGATTCGCTGGATTTCGGACGGCGCATAGTCACCGTCGGTGCGTGCCAGCCTGACCAACAGCGCGGTCAGCGCAAGGCGGTAGTCCATCACGTCAAGTTCGGGGGGCTCGGGTTGAAAGAGCCGATTGAGAAGATCACCTATCATGCCCGCACTTATAGGCCGCGCCTCGCAGCAGGCCAATTGCTAATTCGCTTC
>SLDH01000334.1 GCA_007125415.1 Roseovarius sp. | reverse complement strand
GTTGCCGCAGCACGGGCAAATGACGCCGTTGAGGTGGTCGTGCTCGACGCGGGCGGCGATGTCGCCCGGCAACTTGCCCAGATGGAAGACCTGATCCAGCGCGAAGTCGACGCCATCATCATCTGGCCCACCAATGGTGAGGCGGTGGTTCCGGTGGTCCGCAGGGCGCACAGGGCGGGGATTCCCGTGATCGTGACGAATTCCAATATTGCCGAGCACGGGTTCGACTTCATTGCGTCCTTCTCGGGCCCAGACAACATCACGCAAGGATCGCGCGCCGCCGAGATCATGTGCGACAAGTTCATGGATATGGGCATCGAAACCGAAGCGCAGGTTGTGCATATCACCGGGCAGCCGGGCTATACCACGGCGATCGAGCGTGCCCAGGGCTTCGAGGAGCGTCTGCCCGAAATCTGCCCTGACGTCACCATCATCGACACGCAGCCGGGTGATTGGAACCGCGAGCGGGCACAACAGGTCATGGAGGCGTTTCTGACACGCCATGACACGATCCACGGCGTTTATTCGGGTGATGACAACATGGGTGTCGGCGCGCTCAACGCGGCCAGAGCCGCCGGGCGCGAGGGCATCATATTCGTCGGCGCCACCAATTTCGGCGTCGGCTATGACGCCATGGCGGAGGGCGAATATTGGGGGTCGATCTACCAATCGCCGGTCGATGATGCCGAAGCGGCGCTACAGACCGCAATCGATGTGCTCGAGGGCAAGGAAGTGCCGCTCCTGAACTATTTCGATACGCCGAAGATCACCCAGGACAATATGGACGAGTTCAGCAAACCGGTTTTCTGAACACCGTCTCTGATCTTCCCGGGCGCGGCGAAACGTGCCGCGTCCGTCTTTTACCAGACAGTCAGTGGCTTGCGGGCCAGCCAAACATGCTATGCTCAGGGCATGGGCTGCAAAAACTGCACCCGGTTGTCCGCCGCCGACGATGACCGGGTGTGGCGCATGAATCCAGATTGAATTCGACGCAAGGTTCACGGGCCAGGGGACGGAGCCCGACGGAGGGGAAAATGGCGAAACTATCACAAAAGGACATCGGCGGCTTTCTGGCGCGGCAGGGTATCCTCGTGGCCTTCGTTCTGTTCATGATAGGCTTCACTCTGGCCAATCAGCGCTTCCTCGATCCCGACAATGTCATGGGGGTGATCCGCTCCTCGGCCATCCTCGGGGTCATGGCACTCGGCGTGACATTCGTGGTGATCAGCGGCAATCTCGATCTCTCGGTCGGCTCCATGATGTCCTTCTCCACCATCGTCGTGCTCGACCTGCATGACAAGCTCGGCCCGGCTTTGGCCATCCCGGCGATGTTCGCGATGACGCTCTGCCTGGGGGCCTTCATCGGGTTCCTTGTCGGCTATCTCAGGCTCAATTCCCTGATCGTGACCCTGGGGATGCTGTCGGCCATCCACGGGCTGACGCTGGCCTGGTCGGGCGGCAAGAACATGGATATCGCCGACAAGGCAGGGACATGGTTCAGCTTCTTCGGGCAAAGCCGGATGATGGGCATTCCGGTCCCGATCCTGATCTTCGCCCTGCTGGCGGCGTCACTCGGCATGCTGCTGGCCAAGACACCATTCGGGCGAAAGGTATATGCTGTCGGCGGCAACAATACGGCGGCGACCTTCTCGGGAATCCCGCGCGCACGGGTGGTTTTCACCTGCTACCTGATCTCGGCCTTCTGCGTGGCGACCGCCGGGCTTTTGCAGGCCAGCCGTTCGATGGGGTCGCAGAATACCGTGGGGCAGGGGCTTGAACTCGAGGTGCTCGCGGCGGTGATCCTGGGCGGTGCCTCGCTGATGGGCGGATCAGGCACGATCTTCAAGACGGTGATCGGCGTGCTGATCCTCGGCTTCATCCAGAACGGGCTCCTGCTCGTCGGTCTGCAATTCTACGTCCAGTATGTCGTGACCTGGATCATCATCATTCTTGCGGTGTGGCTGGATATCGCCGCCAAGCGCGGCAAGCTCTGGTCCCCCATCGCTTGAGCAGGAGAACAGCAATGGCACCCGGCACTCTCAGCACCTTTCTCAAGCGCGGCGCGATCTGGGGCTTCATCGTCCTCGAGCTGATCTTCTTCACCGTCGCCGGTCACTTGCTCGCGGTCGGCGAAAAGACTTTCATGGATCTCGACAACCTGCTGCTTCTCTTCAAGCAATCCGCTCCCATCGGCATCATTGCCATGGGCATGACCATCGTCATGGTCAACGGAAATATCGACCTCAGCGTCGGTGCCACCTACGCGCTCAGCGCTGTCGTGTTGCTTGATGCCATGACATGGCCGATCTTCGGCGGGCTGGGCGACTGGGTGATCCCGGTTGCCTGTCTGCTGGCGCTGCTCACCGGTCTGTTCCTCGGTGCGATCAACGGAATCATCGTGTGGAAGACCGGGGTGGATGCCTTCATCGTGACCCTGGGTGCGATGCTGGGCTACCGCGGGCTGGTGTTCATGTATAATGGCGAACAGCCAACAAGCCATCTCAACTGGACCCTCGTGGATTTCGCCGAAGCCCAGTTTCTCGGGTTGCATACGGCCACCTGGTTCCTGTTGCTGGTCACGGTGGCGATGTGGTTTCTGATGAACCGCACGGTGCATGGCCGCAACGCCTATGCCATCGGCGACAACCGCGAAGCGGCTGTCAATGCCGGTATCAAGGTGGGGCCGCACATGATGATCAACTTCATGATCATCGGCTTTCTCGCCGCGCTCTCGGCGGTGGTGTTCTATGCGGAAAGCGGCTCGGTCAATCCCAATGACGGATCGCTCTACGAACTTTGGGTGATTACCGCTGTCGTGCTCGGCGGAACCAAGCTTGCCGGTGGATCGGGCTCGATCATCGGGACATTCGGCGGCGTGCTTGCCATCCAGCTTCTGCGCAAGGGGCTGTCGCATATCGGGGCCGATACCTCCACCGTCAACCTCGTGATCGGACTGATCCTGATCGCAGTGCTGCTTCTCGACCGGCAGTTGAACGTCAAAGGCAAGGGAGAACTGAAGACATGACAGGGCAATCCCCGGTTCTGCGGCTGGAGGGCATCGTCAAGACCTTCCCCGGCGTGCGTGCGCTCGATGGTGTTTCGCTGAGCATTCTGCCTGGCGAAGTTCATGCCTTGATGGGTGAAAACGGAGCTGGAAAATCGACGTTGATGAAGGTGCTCGGCGGCATCCATCAGCCCGATGAGGGCACGATCTACGTCGGTGAGGAGCCAGTGGTGATGTCCGGCCCGCTGGAGGCCAAGGCGAAGGGCATCATGTTCATTCACCAGGAACTCAGCCTTGCCGGAGAATTGAGCGTTGCCGAAAACATCTATCTTGGCGAATTGCCCCGCAAGCGGTTCGGTCTGGTGGACTGGGTCGATCTGGAGCGCAAGACCAACGATAGCCTGAGCAGGCTCAAGGTGGGATTCAACGCCAGGACACGTGTCGGCGACCTCTCGATCGCCAATCAGCAGATGGTCGAGATCGCCCGCGCCCTGACTGTGGATGCCAAGGCGGTCATTTTCGACGAGCCGACCGCTTCGCTGACCGATGCCGAAAAGGTGGTGCTCTTCGAAGTGATCGCCGATCTGCAATCGCAAGGGGTGGGCATCGCGTATATTTCCCACAGGATGGAAGAGATCTTCAGGATCACCGACCGGATCAGCGTGCTGCGGGACGGACAGTATCGGGGCACTGTCAACACGAGCGAGACCGATGAGGAAAGCGTCACCCAGATGATGATCGGCCGCAAGCTCGATCTCAGCAGGCTTGCAAGCCATCACGAGTTGGGCGACGTGGCGCTCGAAGTGCGCGGGCTGTGCTGCGGGGATCTCTTCGAGGATGTGAGCTTCAGCGTGCGCAGCGGCGAGGTTGTTGGCTTCTATGGCCTTGTGGGCGCCGGGCGCACCGAGATCGCGGAGACTCTGTTCGGCCTGCGCGAACCCTCTGCAGGAACCATTCTTCTCAACGGCGAGGAGCTGCGCATCGCCTCTCCGGCCGATGCCATCGCGCGGGGCATCTCGCTCGTGCCCGAAGACCGCAAGACACAAGGCCTGGTGCTGGGCATGAATTGCCGTGACAACATGACCCTGCCGCAAATCAGTGACCTCAAGGCGGGGCCTTTTGTGGCCGAAGGCGCGGAAGTCGCGATCTTCGACCAGTATCGCGACAAGCTCGACATCCGCACTCCGGGCTGGAAACAGATGGTGGGCAATCTCTCGGGTGGCAACCAGCAGAAGATCGTGATCGCCA
Source organism: Roseovarius sp. (assembly GCA_007125415.1). Lineage (GTDB taxonomy): Bacteria > Pseudomonadota > Alphaproteobacteria > Rhodobacterales > Rhodobacteraceae > Roseovarius. The sequence continues at coordinate 7,537 of SLDH01000334.1, read as the reverse complement.
AATGGCTCTCGATGCATCCCAACGTGCTGATCGTGGATGAGCCCACGCGCGGCATAGATGTCGGCAGCAAGTCCGAAATCCACAATCTCATCCGCGACCTCGCCGCACATGGCTATGCGGTAATCGTGATCAGTTCGGAAATGCCCGAAGTGCTGCATGTCTCCGACCGCATCGTAGCGATGTATTCGGGCCGTGTCATGCGCACCTTCACCTCCGAAGAGGTGACCGAGGACACGCTGATTCAGGCGATCTCCGGCCTCACCCCGGGGCAGGCAGCCTGATGCACGGGGTGTTTGGCAGATCATGGCTGGGGCCGGGCCTGTCCGTTGCGATGGTCGCGCGCTCAGCGCATCGATGACTGCCAGCCCGCGCAGGCCACCAAAGCCGGCTTCAGGGCAGGCTGAGGATCTTCACAGGCATGTCACACAAATCAGAAATCCAAGGATCTGAAGGTAGGAAAAATCCCATGAAACTTCTTCGCTATGGTGCAATCGGGGCTGAAAAGCCCGGGTTGCTCGACACATGGGGTCGCGTGCGCGACCTTTCGGGCAAGGTCTCCGATATCGCGGGAGAAACCCTGCGCCTCGCCGGCCTCCAAGCCTTGCAGGATCTCGACATGGATACACTGCCTGTGGTGGATGGCATACCTCAGAAGGATCTGCGCCTCGGGCCCTGCGTCGGCAACATCGGCAAATTCGTCTGCATCGGTCTCAACTATGCCGATCATGCCGAAGAGGCAGGCATGCCGATCCCGGAAGAGCCGATCATCTTCAACAAGTGGACTTCGGCAATTGTCGGCCCGAACGATCCGATTCAGATTCCCCGCGGCGCGATGAAGACCGATTGGGAGGTCGAACTGGGCGTCGTCATCGGCGAACCTGGTGTTTATATCGACGAAGCCGATGCGATGCGCCATGTGGCCGGGCTGTGTGTGGTCAACGATGTCTCCGAGCGCGAATTCCAGCTCGAGCGCGCCGGAACCTGGGACAAGGGGAAAGGCTGCGATACTTTCGGGCCGACAGGGCCATGGCTTGTGACCCTCGACGAGATACCCGATATCGACGCGCTGGACATGTGGCTGGATGTGGATGGCGAGCGGATGCAGACAGGCTCTACCGAAACGCTCATATTCAAGATTCCGCAGCTTGTTTCCTATTGCAGCCGGTTCATGAGCCTGCAGCCGGGCGACATCATCTCGACCGGCACGCCGCCTGGTGTCGGCATGGGCCAATCCCCGCAGCGCTTCTTGCATGGCGGCGAGGTCGTGACGCTGGGGATCACGGGACTGGGGGAGCAGAAATCAGCTGTCTTGCTATAGTGTGATGCCGGGTCATGGGGTTCTGCAGGAACTGACCTCACTTTCATAGGTGCGGCATGGGCCGAGGTCCGGGCGGCTGTCTTTTTCAGCGTGACACTCAGGAGCAGTTCGGACATGCTCGCGCTGATAAAGCGACTATGTCTCCTGCCTGCATGGTGCGGGAAAACGCGATCGAGCAGAATTGGATTGATGGCCATGCAGGCTGACGGGAAAACCTTGCCGGTAGCACTGGCTTTCATCTCGGCGCTGCTCTGGGGAGTCTGGTGGATTCCGATCCGGTTTCTGGACGGGCTCGGAATGACCGGCGCCTGGGGCAGTGTGGCGATGAATTTCGGTGCCTTCATCGCCGCGACCCTCTGGATGCTTCTGCGCAAGGTGCCGTTCCAGATCAGCACACGGGGTGCGATGGGGGCCATTCTGGTGGGTATGGCCGTCACACTCTATTCCGTTGCCTTCACCATGACAGATGTCGTGCGGGTGGTTCTCCTCTTCTATCTCGCCCCGGCCTGGGGCAAGCTGATCGAATGGGCCTTCATGGGGCAGCAATGGCGCTGGCCCACGACGGCGGCTGTCTGCCTTGCGCTCATCGGGGCCTATCTGGTGCTGGGTGGCGAGGTGTCGCTGGAGGGGTTCGGCTTGGGGGATCTTCTGGCTGTCATCTCGGGGATGGCATGGGCAGGCGGTGCAGCTCTCATTTTCACAAGTGCGCGGATGAATGTGATGAGCCTGTCATTGGTCACCGCTCTTGCAGCGGCGGTGCTGGGTCTTGTCTTCATCATGCTCACCGGCGGCATGACCGCCGCGGCCTCCGGCGGCTGGGGTGAGCGGGGCGTCGGCGCATTGGCAGGACTCATCTATGTGTTGCCCATCCTGCTGCTCACTTTGTGGAGCGCGCAGCGCCTCTCTCCGGCGGTGATCAGCTTCCTGCTCACAGCCGAGATCCTCTCGGGCGTCGGAACCGGCGCCTTGTTTCTCGATGAGCCGTTCGGGGTGATGCAAGTGGCGGGCACTCTCTTTATCCTGACAGCTGCCGCCGTGGAAGTGATCCCGACCCTGCTGCGAAAGGTACCGCTGGCGCAGACTCGAGACTGAGCGGGGTGGTCCGCGCTGGCTCTCTCTTCGCACAAGAGCCGGGATCAGCATAAGACAAGCATTTGCGCCAAATGGGATTCAGCCCCGCACGGGCCGGGCCGCTTGCGGCCCGGGCATACGCCCGCCAATGACACTCGCGTGTAGGAGCATCGGCCGAGGAAGGGGCTATCCGTGCAGTCAGGCAAGCCGGTTCATGCAGGTGTCCTTCGGCGTGACGGCGAGGTGATGCGCTTACGAGACATCCAACAGGATCGACGAGCATCCTCGCCCCTGCTCAGAAACGCTCCAGCAGCCGGCGAAGATAGTCGCGTTCCTCCTCGGGGCGCGCGGTGTCGCCCGAGCGTCGGCGTATCTCGTCAAGCAACTCACCCGCACGGCGATACACATCCTCGCCCTGCAGAAGGTCATCCTGAGTGCCCACCTGACTGCCGCGCCCGGGCATCCGGCCCAGCGGATCGGATTGCTGTTCACCGAACTGCCCCAGCGAGTCGCCCTGGCCGTTCTGGGGCTGGCTGTTCTGAGCCATCGCGTCGCCCAAGGATCGCATGCCTTCGCGCAGCGCTTCCATCGCCTCGGACTGCTGGTCGATCGCTTCGGCCAGATCGTTTTCGCGCAGGGCCTGTTCGGCCCCCTCCATTGCGCCTTCGGCCCGGTCAAGCGAGTCGCGCATGGCGTCGCCCTCGGGCGTGCCCGGCCCCGGCATCGACTCGCGTTGCGCTTCCAACTGCCGGCGCAGCGCCTCCTGCCGGTCAGCGAGGGACCCTGCTTCGTCGCCCTGTCCTTGTTGTTCACCCTGCTGACCCTGACCGTCCGGGTCATCGCCTTGCCCAAGATCGTCGCCGCGGCCCTGTGTTCCCTGACCCTGCCCTTGCCCCTGATTGGCACCGGGGTTGAACTGCTCCTGCAGGTCGCGGAAGGCCTGATCCGACAGGCCCTGCTGATCCCGCAGCGTTTCCGCAAGACCCTCCATGGCCTGTTGGCCGGGGCTGTCGCCGCCCTGGCCCGGCTGGCTTTCAGCCATGCGCAGGTTCTCCATCATCTGCTGAAACTCATCCAGCGCCTGTTGCGCCTCGGCCATGCGTCCCTGTTCCATCAGTTCCTGAATGCGGTCCATCATGTCCTGGATATCCTGCTGGGTCAGCATGGTCATTTCCCGGTTCTCACCGCTCAGGTCGCGCTCATCCGTCCCGTCCCTGTCGCGGTCGCGCTGGGCCTGCTGCGTTTTCTGGCGCAGATAATCCTGCGTAGCGTCACGCAATTCCTGCATCAATTCGGCGATCTCTTCCTCACTGGCACCACGCTTGACCGCTTCTGACAACCGCTCCTGCGCCTTGCGCATCCGCTCGAGCGCATCGCCGATATCGCCCTCCTCCAGCAGGATCGCCAGATCCCACATGGCCTGCGCGATCTCGGTCTGTTTCTCATCGGTCAACGCGCCATCGGCGGCCAGTTGCTCGATCCGACGGAGGATCACCCGCAGTTTGAGATAGGCTCCGTGATCACGAAAGAGGTTCTCCTCGGGATCATGAGAGATGGCGCGCAGCATGCGCGCCACGTCAGGCGCGTTCGACTTGGCCCATAGCAGGTCACGGCGCTGCTCGATCACGGCCGCGGCCACCGGATCGAAAAAGCGTCGTGCCGGCAGCATCATCTCTTCTGGTATGGACTGCCCGATCTGTTCCGAGGCGTCCGACACTTCGAGGGTCAGTGTGACGGGCAGATGCGCCCAGGGGTGCTCCGAAAGGTTCTCAACCACGGTCTCGGTGAATTCATCGCGCGCTCCGGTGATCGGCAAGGGCAGTTGCAAGACGATGGGTTCTTGTGAATCCGGCTCGGCGGCGAGCCCGTAGCGCCGATCGACCCTGTCCAGATCAAGCTCGAAGGTGGCAATGCCGTCGACGATCCCGTAATCGTCACGGGCGCGGAACGGCTGGCTCATCTGGCCGTCGAAAGTGGTTCTGGTGCCTTCTTCAACAAGCTCGACGGTGGGCGGCAGATCGGGTGTGACACGCACCATCCAGCCTTGTCCGCCCGGTCCATCGATGCGGACTTCGCCGTCGCGCGTGATGTCGAAGCTTTGGGTCGTATCGCTGGCGGCCCCGACATCTTCGGTGCGGCCCGACACTGTTTCCGCCAGGGTCAGCGCCCCGACCTCGCCATAAAAGCGGATCGTTATGCGGCTACCTTCGGGCGCGCGAATCTCGTGCCGAAGGTCATTCAGGTAGAGGCTGGGCAGGCCTGTATAGGCCGGTGGTTCGATCCAGCCTTCCCAGACGGGGCCGCTGGCCAATGCCCCACCGCCCGGTGTCATACCAGTCACCGATCCGGCGCGCCAGACCGAGCCGAAGAGCAGGGCCACAACCAGCCCCAGAAGGGCGACATAACGCAATCCGAAAGGATCCTGGCGCGCCAGCTTCAGATCGGGTTCGACAGGCCGTGCGTCCGCGACACGTTCGGCCATTCGCGCCTGATGCGCCAGCCACATCAGCCGCGAGGCGTCATCCGTGTCGCCGATCACCTGCCGGTCGGTCAGCGCGGTCAGCGGGTGACCAGGCAAGGTCGCATCGAGACGCGCCAGGGCCTCGACCCTGAGCGGCCAGCGGAAACCGCGCAGGCCCTTTACCGCGAAGATCACGAAAAACAGGCTGATCAGAACCATCAGGCTCCAGACGATCTCGATCGAGATCAGGTCCTGAAGCCCGAGCATCAATGCCGCTGCGGTCGCCGCGATCAGCGTCCAGAGCGGCCAGAATGCCCGCACCAGACGTTCGGCCAGAAGCCCGGCCCAGGTGAAGGTCAGCGGCCAGCGCAACTTTTGCTGCAAGGTTCCGAATGCGGAGAGATCGATTGGCATTGCGCATCCCGTTGTCGGGCCGTGGGACGGGATAGCCCTACAGCCACTCCGGAATGGTATCGCGTTTTATCATTTCGTCAAAGGTTGGCCGGGCACGAATGACGGCGAATTGACGCTCATGCACCAGGACCTCCGGGATCAGCGGCCGGCTGTTGTATTCCGAGGCCATGACGGCCCCATAGGCACCTGCGCTTCGGAAGGCCACCAGATCGCCTGCGTTCAGTTCCGGCATCTGTCGCCCCCGCGCGAAAGTGTCGCCCGATTCGCAGACGGGCCCGACAACGTCATAGATGCGCCCATCATTGCCGGGGGCGGGCTCTTCTACCGGGATGATGTCGTGATGGGCGTCATACATCGCCGGGCGGATGAGATCGTTCATGGCGCTGTCGAGGATCAGGAAATCCCGGTCCTCGCCCGATTTCACATAGATCACCCTGGATACCAGAATACCCGCATTGCCGACGATCAGGCGACCCGGTTCGATCTCGATCTCGCAACCCAGATGGCCCAGCGTTTCGCGGATCATCGCCCCATAGTCGGTGGGCAGGGGCGGGGCTTCGTTCGAGCGGGTATAGGGAATACCGAGCCCCCCGCCCAGATCGAGTCGGCGGATGTCATGCCCGTCGGCGCGCAGGCTCTCGGTCAGTTCGGCGACCTTGGCATAGGCCAGCCGGAAGGGCTCGAGGTCGGTCAGCTGGCTGCCGATATGCACATCGATCCCGACAACATCGAGGCCCGGCAGACCGGCGGCCAGCGCATAGACCTCGCGCGCACGGCTGATCGGGATGCCGAACTTGTTCTCGGATTTTCCCGTGGCGATCTTGGCATGAGTGCGCGCGTCCACGTCCGGGTTCACGCGGATGGCAATGGGCGCGACCTTGCCCATCTGTGTGGCGATGGCCGAGAGCGCCTCCATCTCCGGCTCGCTTTCCACGTTGAACTGCCGGATGCCGCCTGCAAGCGCCAGCCGCATTTCCTCATGGGTCTTGCCGACACCGGAAAAGACGATCCGCTCCCCCGGAACGCCTGCGGCCTGCGCGCGCAGATACTCCCCGCCCGAAACCACATCCATCCCCGCGCCGAGGCTCGCCAATGTCTTGAGAATCGCCTGATTGCTGGCGGCCTTCATCGCATAGCAGACCAGATGGTCCATCCCCTCCAGCGCTTCATCGAAAAGCCTGAAATGGCGGCTCAGCGTGGCGGTGGAGTAGAGATAGAAGGGCGTGCCCACCGCCGCTGCGATCTCGGTCACGGGGACATCCTCGGCATGAAGCGTACCGTTGTGATAGATGAAATGATCCATGTCACGCCTCTACGGTCTGCTGCCTTCGCAATCAACTGGAAAGCTGGCACCTGCAAGGCGGGGGCCGCAATGCCGCGCCTTGTCGCGGGGCGGGGATGGGGGGACACGCCGCGCTGGCAGCCGTCAGCGCATCCGAAGATAGAGATAGAGCGGCAATCCGCAGCTTACGCCGATGCAGAATGTCGCCGGAATGGCCAGAAGACGAAGCCAGTCGCGCCGGGTGACGGTTTCATAGAACACCCAGACCGTCAGCGCGACGGCAGCGATCGTCAGGTCCCAGACAAGGCCCGATGTGGCGGCGTTGACATGCCAGGCATCGACCATTGCCATCAGGCTGTATTCATTGGCATTGAACCAGCTGATGAAATAATACATCGGATGGATGCTGCCCCATACGGCGAGCGCCAGAAAGAGCCACTTCAAAGGCCGATCCTCACCGAGATATTGCCCTTGCGCGCGCCCACAGACGTATGCGTGTGCACCCCGCTCTGCCCCACGCCGATGGTCGTGCTGTATGTCGGGCGCACCGGCTCTCCATCCGCGCCGCAAGCCGCAAGCAGGGCGATGATCGGTAGCGCTGCGAGATGTTTCATCCCAGTTTCTCCTTCCATCTGGCGATCTGTGCGCGCACCTGTGCGGGGGCGGTGCCCCCATAGCTCATGCGCGACGCGACCGAGTTTTCCACGCCGAGCACATCGAATATAGTGCGATCAATGCCCGGATGCACGGATTGCATCTGCTCGAGGCTCAGATCGGGCAGGTCCACGCCGTCACGCTCGGCCATGGCGACAAGGCTTCCCGTCACGTGATGCGCTTTGCGGAAAGGCAGGTTGAGCACCCGCACCAGCCAGTCCGCCAGATCGGTCGCGGTGGAAAAGCCCGAGCCCGCCGCAGCGGCCAGCGCCCCGCGGTTGGCGGCCATGTCCCGCACCATGCCCTCCATCGCGGCCAGCGCCAGGGCGAGGTTGTC
>SLDH01000092.1 GCA_007125415.1 Roseovarius sp. | reverse complement strand
GCGACATCTTGCGCGCGACCGCCGCTGATAGAGGGCCCGCCAATGCCAGATGCCGCACCACCCGCCACCTCTTACAGCCGCGTGATGCTCAAGATCTCGGGCGAGGCGCTCATGGGCGATCAGGGTTTCGGCCTGCACCCGCCCACGGTGGAGCGTATCGCCCGCGAGGTCAAATCCGTGCATGACATGGGGGTCGAGATCTGCATGGTCATCGGTGGCGGCAACATCTTTCGCGGGTTGCAGGGCAGCGCGCAGGGGATGGAGCGGACGACCGCCGATTACATGGGCATGCTGGCCACGGTGATGAACGCGCTTGCGATGCAGAGCGCGCTGGAGACAGAGGGCGTGTTTTGCCGGGTGATCACCGCCATCCGCATGGATGAGGTGGCCGAGCCCTATATCCGCCGCCGGGCAGTGCGCCACCTGGAGAAAAAGCGCGTCTGCATCTTCGCCGCCGGGACCGGAAACCCCTATTTCACGACCGACACCGCCGCGACCTTGCGCGCAAACGAGATGGCTTGCGAGGCGATCTTCAAGGGCACGAAAGTGGATGGTGTCTATGACAAGGATCCGCTCAAGTACGAGGATGCGCAGCGCTATGACCGGATCAGCTATGACGATGTGCTGGGCCAACATCTCAAGGTCATGGATGCCAGCGCCATTGCGCTCGCGCGCGACAACGACTTGCCGATCATCGTCTTCAGCCTTGATGAAGAGGGCGGCTTTCGCAGCATTCTCGATGGCAGCGGCACCTTCACCATGGTGCGCGGCTGAGTTCGTCTGCTGGCGCTATACATCGCGGCGAGGTTGTTCTAAAACGCCGCAAGGCGAAAGACGGAAAGGATGGTCTCGTGGCTGATGATTTCATGCTCGACACCGATGAACTTGAGCGGCGGATGACGGGGGCGATCGGCTCTCTCAAGACCGAATTCGCATCTCTGCGCACCGGACGGGCCAGCGCCTCGATGCTCGAGCCGGTGATGGTGGATGCCTATGGCGCGATGACGCCGATCAACCAGGTGGGCACTGTCAATGTGCCCGAGCCGCGCATGGTGACAGTGAATGTCTGGGACAAGGGACTGGTCAACAAGGTTGAGAAGGCCATCCGTGAAAGCGGGCTCGGGATCAATCCGCAGATGAACGGCACGATCATCATGCTGCCCATCCCGGAACTCAATGAAGAGCGCCGCCGCGAATTGACAAAGGTGGCCGCGCAATATGCCGAGAACGCCCGCGTGGCGATCCGCAATGTCCGCCGCGACGGGATGGACCAGATCAAGAAAGCCAAGGTCGACGGCATCTCGGAGGATGACCAGAAATTCTGGGAAGCGGAGGTTCAGGAGATCACCAACCGCTTCATCGGCCAGGTCGATGAAGCGCTGGAGACCAAACAAGCCGAGATCATGCAGGTCTGATGGCCGACGGTGCGGAAAAGACGCTTGCCAAGGCGATTGTAGGCGGTCCGCGCCACGTCGCGATCATCATGGATGGTAACGGCCGCTGGGCGCAGGCGCGCGGGCGTCCGCGGCTTTTCGGCCATCATGCAGGCGCACGGCGGGTGCGCGATATCGTGAGTTCCTGCCCTGATCTGGGTGTCGAATATCTCACGATCTTCGCCTTTTCCACCGAGAACTGGAAGCGGACGCAGACCGAGGTATCGGGGCTGATGAATCTCTTTCGCCGCTACATCATGAAGGAAATGCAGGCCTTGCTGCGGGAGAATGTGCGTGTCCGCTTCATCGGCGATCGCCCCCGGCTGGACGAGAAGCTGCGGGACCTGATGGATGAGGCGGAAGAGTTCACGCGGCATTGCACCGGTCTGAACCTGACCATCGCGCTCAATTACGGTGGCCGCGACGAGGTATCGCGTGCCACAAAACGGCTGGCACAGGATGTTGCCGCTGGCCGCCTCAGCCCTGATGATGTGGATGAAGAAACTCTTCCAAAGTATCTGGATACATGCGTTTTGCCGGATCCCGATCTGGTGATCCGCACCAGCGGCGAGGCGCGTATTTCCAATTTTCTGCTCTGGCAATCGGCCTATGCGGAATATGAGTTTGTCGACACACTCTGGCCCGACTTCACGCCCGAGATATTCACCGGGCTTCTCTGCGCCTATGGCGCGCGGGATCGCCGTTTCGGGGCCGTGTCTGCATGAGTGCAGAGACCAAATGGGCTGATCTGCTGCCACGGATCGTCTCTGCGGTTATCCTGATCATCATTTGCGGTGTGGAAATCTATCTTGGCGGGCTGCCCTTCAGCATTCTTGTCTGGCTTGCTTGCGGGCTCATGACATGGGAATTGGCGCGCATGTTCGGCGCATCCAACCCGGTAGCTCTGGGCGTGATGGCGGCGATTGTGCTGATGATGGTGGAGCAGTTGCCGGTCATGCTGGGCAGTCATGCGCTGTCGCTGCCGCTGGCTGTGGCGGCGGTCCTTGTGGGGGCGGCGCAGATCGCGCGGGACAAGTGGATCTACAGCCTCTTCGCAATGTGGATACTCGTGGGGTGCTATGCCTTTCTCGTGATCCGGCATGCGGCGGGGCTCGAATGGCTTTTGTGGCTGGTTGCTGTGGTGATCGTTTCCGACATCGCCGGGTATTTCGCGGGGCGGATGCTTGGCGGCCCCAAGTTCTGGCCGCGTGTCAGTCCAAAGAAAACATGGTCCGGCACGGTGGCGGGCTGGGGTGGGGCCGCTCTAGTGGGGCTTGCAACAGTGGTGATCATGGGTGGGACCATCGCCTTGTGGCTGGCGACGCTTCTGTCGGCTGTGACCGCCTTTGCAGGGCAGATGGGTGATATCGCCGAAAGCGCGGTGAAACGACGGGTCGGGATCAAGGACAGTTCTGCGTTGATCCCCGGTCATGGGGGGGTCCTGGACCGTTTCGATGCGATGCTGGGGGCGGGGGCCTTCGCGCTGCTCTTGTGGTATTTCGACTTCTTGCCGGGGACGCCATGAAACGGGTCAGCATTTTCGGGGCGACAGGCTCTATCGGGCAGAACACCGTTGACCTGATTCGCCGTGCGCCGGAGCGGTTCAGCGTGGTTGCCCTGACCGGCGGGCGCAACATCGCGCAACTGGCTCGGGATGCGCAGGCCTTGGGTGCGGAGCTCGCCGTGACCGCCCATGACGAACTTCTGGACGATCTGCGCGCGGCGCT
>SLDH01000178.1 GCA_007125415.1 Roseovarius sp. | reverse complement strand
GAAGGCCAAACCGGAGAAGGCCAAGGCCGAAAAGCCCGAACCCGAAAAGCCAAAGACCGAGAAACCGAAACCTGCTGCGGCAGCGCCTTCCCCCGCGCCCGAGGCCGCTGAGGGCAAACGCCCCGAGGCGCTCTCTGCCCCCCGCGAAGGAAAGGCCGATGACCTCAAGCTGATCAAGGGTGTCGGGCCGAAACTGGAAAAGCTCTGCCATTCCATGGGATTCTATCATTACGACCAGATCGCCAACTGGACAGCCGAAGAGGTGGCGTGGGTCGATGAAAACCTGGAAGGCTTCAAGGGCCGGGTGAGCCGTGACAACTGGATCGAACAGGCGAGGATTCTGGCCGGAGGGGGCGAAACGGCCTTTTCCAAACGTGTCGAAGATGGCGACGTGTACTAGATAGTCAGGTGAAATGTCGGAACGCGATGAACAGATTGCCCGCAAAGGCCGCTTCACTGCGATGGTCATCGCGGGTACGGGTGTCTTGTGGATACTGGCATCGCTGATCGGTGGGCATCTGGAACTGACCAACCGCACAAGGGCGCTTTTCGACATGCTCGCACTGGCCGGGTTCATCTGGGCCTTCGTGCTGATCTATCAACTCTGGCGCTTGCGTCAGGAAAATCAGGGGTAGCTGGATGCTCAAGGACGAAGACCGTATATTCACGAACCTCTACGGGATGCATGACCGCACGCTCAAGGGCGCGCAGGCGCGTGGCCATTGGGATGGGACGGCAGCAATCCTGGCCAAGGGGCGCGACTGGATCATCGACGAGATGAAGTCGAGCGGCCTGCGCGGGCGCGGCGGTGCGGGGTTTCCCACCGGGCTGAAATGGTCATTCATGCCCAAGGAAAGCGATGGGCGGCCCGCCTATCTTGTGGTGAATGCCGATGAAAGCGAGCCCGGCACCTGCAAGGACCGCGAGATCATGCGCCATGATCCGCATACGCTGATCGAAGGCTGCCTGATTGCCAGTTTCGCCATGCAGGCCCATGCCTGCTATATCTATATCCGCGGGGAATATATCCGCGAGAAGGAAGCGCTGCAGCGCGCCATTGATGAGGCCTATGAGGCGGGGCTGATCGGGCGAAACGCCTGCAAGTCGGGCTGGGATTTCGATCTTTATCTGGTGCATGGCGCGGGGGCCTATATCTGCGGCGAGGAGACGGCCCTGCTTGAAAGCCTCGAGGGCAAGAAGGGCATGCCGCGCATGAAACCGCCCTTTCCGGCAGGTGCCGGGCTCTATGGCTGCCCCACCACGGTGAACAATGTGGAGAGCATTGCCGTGGTGCCGACGGTCCTGCGGCGGGGCGCGCAATGGTTTGCAGGGTTTGGCCGGCCCAACAATTCGGGCACGAAGATCTTCGCGATCTCGGGCCATGTGAACCATCCCTGTGTGGTGGAAGAGGCCATGTCGATCCCGTTCAAGGAACTGATCGACAAGCATTGTGGTGGCATTCGCGGCGGTTGGGACAATCTCAAGGCGGTGATCCCCGGTGGCTCCTCGGTGCCTTGTGTGCGCGGGGAGAACATGCAAGACGCGATCATGGATTTCGACTACCTCCAGAAGGACCTCGGATCAGGGCTCGGTACGGCAGCGGTGATCGTGATGGACCAGTCCACGGATGTGATCAAGGCGATCTGGCGGTTGGCGAAGTTCTACAAGCACGAAAGCTGCGGCCAGTGCACTCCCTGCCGTGAGGGGACGGGCTGGATGATGCGGGTGATGGAACGTCTCGTCCGGGGCGAGGCCGAGGTGGAAGAGATCGACATGTTGTTTGATGTCTCGAAACAGGTGGAAGGCCACACGATCTGCGCGCTCGGCGATGCGGCGGCCTGGCCCATCCAGGGCCTCATCCGGAATTTCCGCGATGAGATCGAGGACCGCATCAAGGCGCAGAAATCCGGCCGCGTCACAGCGGTGGCGGCGGAGTAGGGATGGACGTTTTCGCACCATATGGTCATGCAATTGTCGCGATGGCGCTGATCGGGCTTTTCGGTCTTGTGATGGGTCCGCTTGTTGGCCGTCAGAAGGCCATGCAAGGTCTGCCGCCCGGTGCAACACCGCAAGCCGACTACAGCGCGTCGGCCTATCGTTGGCATCGGGCGTATCTCAATCTGACCGAGAGCATGGGGTTTTTCATTGCCGTGACCCTGGCGGCGATCCTTGCAGGCGCGTCGCCCTTCTGGGTCAACCTGCTGGCCTCGGTATTTCTGGTGGCACGGATCGCGATGACTGTGATCCATGTGGGTGGTCTTGGCCGCGCAGATATGAGCCTGCGGTCGGTTGCCTTCGGCGCGGGCCTGTTTGCATGTGTGATTTTGGCCATGCTGGCGATTGCAGGAGTGTTCTTCGGTGGTTGAAGCAAGACGACATACGGCGACGCGCGCCTCGGCTCTTTGCCTGATCGCCGTGATCGCTCTTGGCGCCTGTACCGAACGGAACCGGAGCGTGCTGTTCGACGGGAATTTCTATCCGACCCGCGAGAGAGCGGTTGACCGTAGCGAACGGGCTGTTTTCGAAGTCACGGTGCGCCGGGCCGACCAGGGTGTCGAAGGTGCCGTCGCCGCCGGTGTTCACGGAGGCACGGGCTATTGCATCAGGAATTTTGGCAGTTCCGAAATCGAATGGCTTTCGGCGATTGATCCTGCGACTGTCGATACGTCCGGTGGCCGGCTCGTGCTGCGGGGGCGCTGCGTGACATGGTAAAAGGCGTTCTGTATCAGCCCGTCACGACAGGTGCTATTGCATATCGGTGGACGAAGATTTCATTGAACGAAAGGGAGGATGCTGCGCTTGCGGCCCCTTCAGGTCAATGGAGAGGAGACTGAAAATGCGTTCCAGACTTCTGCTTGGATTTTGCATCAGCATGATGGCGGGCGCGGGCCTTGCCGAGACCAAGCCGCCACTGCGTGATGTCAGGGAAATCGATGACAGCATGATGTGGGTGGCCATCGCCCATGAGATCAGCAAGGAATGCGACGAGATCGATGCCCGCACGCTGAGGGGACTGAACTATCTGAACACGTTGCGGAACAGGGCACGCAGCCTTGGCTACACCAATGAAGAGATCAGGGCCTATCACAAGAGTGACGAGGAACGCGCGCGGATGCGTCGCCGTGGCGAGGCATTCGTGACCGCCCGAGGCCTTGATCCGAACCGTGCCGAGGATCTGTGCATGCTCGGGCACACCGAGATTGCCCGAGACAGCATGATCGGCACCTTTCTGAGAGCGAAGTGAGAACCGAAATGGGAAACCTGCGCAAGATCATCATTGATGGGCACGAGGTCGAGGTCGACCCGGCCATGACACTCATCCAGGCCTGCGAAGAGGCGGGGATCGAGATTCCGCGTTTTTGCTACCATGAACGGCTGAGCATTGCCGGCAATTGCCGGATGTGCCTTGTCGAGGTGGTCGGCGGGCCGCCCAAACCTGCTGCCTCCTGTGCGATGCAGGTGAAGGATCTTCGTCCCGGCCCCGAGGGGCAACCGCCGGTGGTGCGCACCAACTCGCCCATGGTGAAGAAGGCCCGCGAGGGGGTGATGGAGTTTCTGCTCATCAATCATCCGCTCGATTGCCCGATCTGCGATCAGGGTGGCGAATGTGATCTGCAGGATCAGGCGATGGCCTATGGTGTTGATTTCTCGCGCTTCCGGGAGCCCAAACGCGCGGTGGACGATCTCGATCTCGGCCCACTTGTCGAAACGCATATGACGCGCTGCATTTCCTGTACGCGCTGCGTGCGCTTTACCACCGAGGTGGCCGGCATCACCCAGATGGGCCAGACCGGGCGCGGTGAGGACAGCGAGATCACCTCCTATCTGGGAGAGACGCTCGACAGCAATTTGCAGGGCAACATCATCGATCTGTGCCCGGTGGGGGCGCTTGTCAGCAAGCCCTATGCCTTCACGGCACGACCATGGGAGCTCACGAAGACCGAAACCATCGACGTGATGGATGCGCTCGGCTCCAATATCCGCGTCGATTGCAAGGGGCGCGAGGTGATGCGGATTCTGCCGCGTAACCATGACGGTGTGAACGAGGAATGGATTTCGGACAAGACGCGCTTTGTCTATGACGGGCTGCGCCGGCAGCGTCTTGACAGGCCCTATGTGCGTGAGGATGGCAAGTTGCGTCCCGCAAGCTGGGGCGAGGCGCTGGCCAAGGCGGCCTCGGCCATAAGGGGCGCGTCGAGGCCTGCCGCGCTCGTGGGTGATCTTGTGCCGGTCGAGGCGGCCTTTGCGCTCAGGCAATTGATCGAAGGGCAGGGCGGGTGTGTGGAGTGCCGCACCGATGGCGCGCATCTGGTGCCGGGCAATCGGTCGGCCTATGTGGGCACCGCAACGGTCGAGGAGATCGACAGCGCAAGGCATATCTACCTGATCGGTAGTGACCCCAGCGTCGAGGCCCCGGTTCTCAATGCGCGGATCCGCAAGGCGTGGCTGAGCGGCGCCACGGTCACACATGTGGGGCCCGAGGCGGAACTGACCTATGAGGCGACTGCACTGGGGGCGGGAAACCGCTTTCTTCTGCGCCTGCTGAAGAATGCCGAGCCGCAGGAAGGGGCGATTGTCATTGTCGGGCAGGGTGCGCTCATGGGCGAGAACGGCCCGGCAGCGCTCAGCAATACGATGAAGCTGGTAGAAAAGCTGGGTGGCAAGATGCTTGTGCTTCACAGTGCGGCGTCCCGTGTCGGGGCGATGGATGCGGGCTGCACCACCGAGGGCGGTATCGATGCGGCGCTCAACGGTGCGGATGTGATCTACAACCTTGGTGCGGATGAGATCGAGATCCCTGCCGGCGCTTTCGTGATCTATCAGGGCAGCCACGGGGACCAGGGTGCGCACCGCGCCGATGTCATCCTGCCGGGGGCGGCCTATACCGAGGAACAGGGCCTTTTCGTGAACACGGAAGGCCGCCCGCAGCTCGCTTTGCGCGCGGGCCATCCGCCGGGTGAGGCCAAGGAAAACTGGGCGATTCTGCGCGCCCTTTCGGGCGAGATGGGAGCGACACTGCCCTATGACAGCCTTGCGCAACTGCGTCAGGCGCTGGTGGCGGAGGTGCCGCATTTGCGCCGGATCGATGAGGTTCCGCAAAACGAGTGGGTGCCGGTGGCATCTGCGGAGCTTGGTGCAGGACAGATGGGCCGGGCGATCAGGGATTTCTACCTTACCAACCCGATCGCGCGGGCGAGCGAGTTGATGGCCGAACTCAGTGCCAACGCGCAGGCCCGTCGCGCGCCTCCCGTCGCCGCCGAGTGATGCAATCCGCCCCCTCCATATCTCTTGCCGCCTTCGCCTGCGCCACGGCCGTCAGTGGTTGTGGTATGCAGAACACACCGGGCGACCGCCCCTTCGCGCCCGAGTATCTCGGCGTGGAGACGCGGCTTCTGGACGAGGATCTGGTGAATTTTCGCGTCGAGATGACCGGTGCGCGCGACCGGGCCGATCTGGCACGCTATGCCGAATGTGCGGCGGCGAAATATGCGCTGATCCGTGGGCACGGTTTTGCGCGGCATCTGCGCACGACCATGGTAGAGGGCGGAAGGTCCGGTATCTGGCGGGCCGATGCGATCTACACGATTTCGGCAGCCTTGCCGGAAGGTCTGAAAACAATCGACGCAGAGATCGTCGCCGCGGATTGCGCGGAAAACGAAATACCCATGGTATGAGGGACTGATGGCAGAATTCTTTACAACCCCGTTGGGCACCTTCGTGATCATCCTCGCGCAATGTTTTGCGGTGCTGGGCTTCGTGATGATTTCGCTGCTGTTCCTCGTCTATGGCGACCGCAAGGTCTGGGCCGCCGTGCAGATGCGGCGTGGCCCGAATGTCGTCGGGACTTTCGGGCTTTTGCAGACTGTGGCCGACGCGCTGAAATATGTAGTTAAGGAAGTCGTGGTGCCCGCGGGGGCCGACAAGCCGGTGTTCATGCTGGCCCCGATGACGAGCTTCGTTCTGGCCGTGATCGCCTGGGCGGTGATTCCGATGAACGAGGGCTGGGTTCTGGCGGATATCAACGTGGCCATCCTCTATGTTTTCGCGGTGTCATCGCTCGAGGTCTATGGCGTGATCATGGGCGGCTGGGCGTCCAACTCCAAATATCCCTTCCTGGGGTCGCTGCGTTCGGCCGCGCAGATGATTTCCTACGAGGTGAGCATCGGCCTCATCATCATCGGCGTCATCATCTCCACGGGCTCGCTGAATTTTGGTGCCATCGTGGCAGCCCAGGACACGGCTTACGGCTTTTTCGGATGGTACTGGCTGCCGCATCTGCCGATGGTGTTTCTCTTCTTCATATCCTGTCTGGCCGAGACGAATCGGCCGCCGTTCGATCTTCCGGAGGCAGAGTCGGAACTGGTGGCGGGCTATCAGGTGGAATATTCCTCCACCCCGTTTCTGCTCTTCATGGCAGGCGAATACATCGCCATCTTCCTGATGTGCGCGCTTGTCTCGCTGCTGTTCTTCGGCGGCTGGCTCTCGCCCATCCCGGGCCTGCCGGATGGCGTGCTGTGGATGATCGGCAAGATGGCTTTCTTCTTCTTCATCTTCGCCATGGTGAAAGCGATCACCCCGCGATACCGCTATGACCAGTTGATGCGCATCGGTTGGAAAGTGTTTCTGCCGCTTTCGCTGGGTTGGGTCGTGATCGTGGCGTTTCTGGCGAAATTCGAAGTGTTCGGTGCCTTCTGGGCCCGCTACGCCATGGCGGGATGAGGCGCGATGGGGGTGGATTACGTCCTGTTCGAGAGGCTGGTTGAGCTCTCTACACGGTTCAAGCCGCAGGGCCGGTCGTTGATGCTCGGGCGTCAGGCCTTCGGTATTCAGACCCGCCATCGGCATCTCTATGAAAGAAGCCTGAAATCCCATGGATATGACGAGAAGCGCTTTGACTTTCTGCAAGAAGACGGTTTCTCCGAGACGCTGATGAAGCGTTTGGGCTTTGGCGATATCGAGACGATGGATTTCTCGGATTATGAGGGGGCGGGAATCATCCATGACCTCAACAGGCTGCCGCCCGCATGGTTGGAAAACCAGTTCGACCTGATCTTCGACGGTGGTACGGTCGAGCATGTGTTCAACGTCCCCAACGCGCTGGAGGGCATCTTTCGGATGCTCAGGCCCGGGGGACGGTTTGTTTCGGCTAACGGGCTGAACGGCTGGTACGGGCATGGCATGTATCAATTCAACCCCGAGCTTGTCTGGACCTTCTGGGGCCGGGCCTGCAATTGCAAGGTGATCGATTGCCGTGCGATTCCTGTGGATCCGGATCAGGAGTTCGCGCAGGTGCCGTTCGAGGATCCGGCGATCAGCGGACATCGATTGTGGCTCAAGGGCAAGATCGGACCGGGTCGCACATATCTCTACTACGAGGTGGAAAAGACCGCTGCGTCTCACCTGCCGGAATTCGCCTTGCAGAGCGATTACGAAACGAAGTGGTATGGCCACCAGACCGCCGGCAAGACCCGGCTGGAGGACACACCGGGAAGACACACAAGGAGCTGAGCAATGACGCAGATCGACTACAACCGCGCTGCAGGCTATTTCCTGCTCAAGGATTTCATCATGGGGTTCAAGCTGGGTTTGAAATACTTCTTCGCACCCAAGGCCACGCTGAATTACCCGCATGAAAAAGGCCCGCTCTCGCCGCGCTTCCGGGGGGAACATGCGCTCCGGCGCTATCCCAACGGCGAGGAGCGGTGTATCGCCTGCAAGCTTTGTGAGGCGATCTGCCCGGCGCAGGCCATCACCATCGACGCGGAGCCGCGCGATGACGGCTCGCGACGCACCACGCGCTATGACATCGACATGACGAAATGCATCTATTGCGGCTTCTGTCAGGAGGCCTGCCCCGTGGATGCGATTGTCGAGGGGCCGAATTTCGAGTTCGCCACCGAGACCCGCGAGGAGCTTTTCTACGACAAGGCCAAGCTTCTGGAAAATGGGGACCGTTGGGAGGCCGAGATCGCCCGCAATCTCGAAATGGACGCGCCCTACCGATGAACGACGGCTCCAACCCCTTCGAGGCCTTCATGCGCCAGGCGCAGGAGATGGCCAAGGCGATGAACCCGGCGCTTGAGACCTTCTCGCCGAAGGGGTTCGAGGCACTTTGGCCGACGATGCCGAAGGAATTCATGGAAATGTCGTTCGGCAAGGGGTTGAACAAGAACGGTCTGGATGCCAAGACGCGGCTGCTGATCACGCTCAGCGGCTTGACGATGCTGGGCGCGCAAAGCGATACACAGATACGTGTCACGGTGCGCCACGCCTTGGCGGCCGGGGCAACGAAAGACGAGATAGCCGAGACCATCGGGATGATGTCGATGTTTGCGGGCATACCCGCGATGACCCGCGCGATGGAATTCGCGCAGGACGTGCTGAACGAGGCCGAGACAGAGGACGACACATCATGAGCGTTGCCGCATTTGCCTTCTATCTCTTCGCGCTCAGCACACTGACGGGCGGGCTCTTCACGGTGATCAGCCGCAACCCCGTGCATTCGGTTCTCTGGCTGATCCTCGCATTCATCAGTTCAGCCGGGCTTTTCGTGCTGCTCGGGGCGGAGTTCGTGGCGATGCTGCTGATCATCGTCTATGTGGGGGCGGTGGCGGTGCTGTTTCTTTTCGTCGTGATGATGCTGGATGTGGATTTCTCGGCGCTCAAGGCCGAGATGGCGCGCTACATGCCGCTGGCGCTGCTGATCGGGATCATCATCCTGATGCAGCTTGGCCTCGTCTTCGGGTCGTGGCATGCCGCCGAGAGTGCCGAGGGCGCGCGCGCCGCCGTCACCCCCGACGACGCCGAGAACACCGCTGCGCTCGGCCTCATTCTCTACGATCAGTATTTCCTGATCTTCCAGTTGTCCGGGCTGATCCTTCTGGTGGCGATGATCGGTGCGATCGTGCTGACCCTGCGGCACCGCACGGATGTCAAGCGCCAGAATGTGCTGGCGCAGATGTATCGCGATCCGGCCAAGGCGATGGAGTTGAAGAACGTGAAGCCGGGGCAGGGGCTCTAGACCGGCCTGACACGGTGCCATGAACCACCGGCTCGCGACGGCCGGGGCAAGACAGAAAAGACGACGGACAGTGAACCGAGGGGCGACATGATTGGACTGGAACATTACCTGACGGTGGCCGCCGCGCTGTTCGTCATCGGTATTTTCGGGCTTTTTCTCAACCGGAAGAACGTGATCATCCTGCTCATGTCCATCGAGCTGATGCTGCTTTCGGTCAATATCAACCTAGTCGCATTCTCGAGCTTCGCCCAGGACATGGTGGGGCAGGTCTTTGCTCTTTTCGTGTTGACCGTGGCTGCGGCCGAGGCTGCCATCGGGCTGGCCATTCTTGTCTGCTTCTTCCGCAACCGCGGCTCGATCGCGGTGGAAGATGTCAACGTGATGAAGGGCTGAGGCGATGGAACAGATCATTCTCTTCGCGCCGCTTGTCGGGGCTCTGATCGCGGGTTTCGGATGGCGCGTGATCGGTGATGCGGGCGCGCAATGGGTGACCACGGGGCTATTGTTCCTGTCCTGCATCCTGAGCTGGATCGTCTTTCTGACCCTGGGTCAGGAGACCCAGTACATCCATATCCTCGACTGGATCCAGTCTGGCAGTCTGGATGCCCCCTGGGCCATTCGCATGGACCGTCTGACGGCGATCATGCTGATTGTCATCACCACCGTCTCGGCGCTCGTGCATCTTTATTCCATGGGCTACATGGCCCATGACGAGAATTTCTCCGAAGATGAGAGCTACCGGCCTCGCTTCTTTGCCTATCTGAGCTTCTTCACCTTCGCCATGCTGATGCTGGTGACGGCGGACAATCTGGTGCAGATGTTCTTCGGCTGGGAGGGGGTGGGCCTCGCTTCCTATCTTCTCATCGGCTTCTATTTCAGAAAGCCCTCGGCGAATGGCGCGGCGATCAAGGCCTTCGTGGTCAACCGGGTGGGCGATTTCGGCTTTGCGCTCGGCATTTTCGCGATCTACTTCCTGACCGAGAGCGTAAGGTTCGATGACATTTTCGCCGCCGCACCGATGCTCGCGGAGACCAACCTCACCTTCCTGTGGACGGAGTGGAACGCGGCCAATCTGATCGCCTTCCTGCTCTTTGTGGGCGCCATGGGCAAATCGGCGCAACTCTTCCTGCATACATGGCTGCCCGACGCGATGGAGGGGCCGACGCCGGTGTCGGCGCTCATTCATGCCGCGACCATGGTGACGGCGGGTGTCTTTCTGGTGTGCCGCATGTCGCCGGTCATGGAATATGCGCCCGAGGCGATGGCCTTCATCACCTTTCTCGGGGCCAGCACCGCCTTTGTCGCCGCGACGATCGGTCTGGTGCAGAACGACATCAAGCGTGTGATCGCCTACTCCACCATGTCGCAGCTTGGCTACATGTTCGTGGCGGCCGGGCTCGGTGTCTATTCGGTGGCGATGTTCCACCTCTTCACCCATGCCTTCTTCAAGGCGATGCTGTTTCTCGGCGCGGGCTCGGTCATTCACGGGATGCATCACGAGCAGGACATGCGCAATTATGGCGGGCTGCGCCACAAGATGCCGATGACCTTCTGGGCGATGCTGATCGGCACATTGGCCATCACCGGGGTCGGCATCCCGCTCACGCATATCGGCTTTGCCGGGTTTCTCAGCAAGGACGCCGTGATCGAAAGCGCCTATGCCGGCACGATGGGGGGCTTTGCGTTCTGGGTTCTCGTGATCGCCGCGCTCTTCACCAGCTTCTATTCGTGGCGGCTGATGTTTCTGACCTTCTTCGGCGCGCCGCGTGGCGACAAGCATACCCATGAGCACGCGCATGAATCGCCCATGGTGATGCTCGCCCCGTTGGGTGTGCTGGCGCTCGGATCGGTTTTTGCGGGCATGATCTGGTATAACAGCTTCTTCGGCAAGACCGATCAGGTGGCCGATTTCTTCGGCGTGCCCTATCATGCCGAAGCGGTGGAAGAAGGAGCGGACGAGGGCGCGAAACCCCGTTACGTTCTGGCGGGCGCGCCCGGGGACGGGGCGATCTTCGCCGCACCCGGCAATGACCTGCTCAACGAGGCGCATTACGTGCCGAACTGGGTCAAGGCCAGCCCTTTCATCGCCATGGTGATCGGGCTTCTGACCGCCTACTGGTTCTACATCGTCAACCCCGCGCTGCCGAAGCGGCTGGCCGAAAACCAGAGGCCGCTTTACCTCTTTCTGCTCAACAAATGGTACTTTGACGAGATCTACGATTTCGTCATCGTGCGCCCGACCATGGCGCTCGGCAGGCTGTTGTGGAAGCGCGGTGATGGCGGGGTGATCGACGGGTCGATCAACGGGGTGGCGATGGGTTTCATCCCGATGCTGACACGTCTCGCCGGGCGCGCGCAGTCCGGCTACATGTTCACCTACGCCTTCGCCATGGTCATCGGCGTCGCTCTGTTGATCACCTATGCGGTCTTCGTGGGAGGGGCTGACTAATGGACAATCTGCTTTCCATCGTCACCTTCATCCCGCTCATTGCCGCGTTGATCCTTGCGGCGTTCCTGCGGGGCGAAGATGAGGCTGCGCAACGCAACGCCAAATGGGTGGCGCTGATCGCCACAACGCTGACCTTCCTCGTGTCGCTCTTCATTCTGGCCGGGTTCGATCCCGAAGATACCGGCTTTCAGTTCGTCGAGGAACGTGACTGGCTGCTGGGCCTGAAATACAAGATGGGCGTGGACGGGATCAGCGTGCTCTTCGTGATGCTGACCACCTTCATGATGCCACTGACCATTGCGGCCTCGTGGAAGGTGAAGGTTCGCGTCAAGGAATACATGATCGCCTTTCTGGTGCTGGAGGCACTGATGCTGGGCGTCTTCATGGCGCTCGATCTGGTGCTCTTCTACCTCTTC
>SLDH01000083.1 GCA_007125415.1 Roseovarius sp. | reverse complement strand
TCAAGGCGACGCGCTGCCGCCCCATTCGTAGGCCACAACTCCCGTGACCTCGCGCCCGCCAAGCTTTCGATAAAGCCCGCGCGCCTCGATATTGTCGGTCTCGGTGGCAAGCCAGATCTCATGACACCCTCTCTGTCGGGCCAGATCGAGCAGCCGGGTGCACAGCGCCGTCGCTATGCCGCGCCGGCGGGCCTCTTCATTGACCCCCACCTCGTTGATGAAGAATGCCGGGCGCTTGTCGGGGTGAAACAGCACGGTGCCCGATGCCATGCCGACCACCTTTGTGCCCATGGTGGCAAACACCAGGTCGTGCCCCGGATCGGCCAGAAAGGCGGCCAGTTGATCGGGATCGACGCTCTTGTCGAACACGTCACATCCGTGCAGATGATGTGCATTCTCGGGGCTCAGTATCTGATAGGTGATCGCTTCATCCATGATATCTCTCGAGGGTCTGATCTGCCTTGTCAGGCCGTTATGTCGCGCGGGATCACGAAATCCAGGATCTGCCCGGTGCCAGAGGCAAGCCTGCTCCAGTCATCGCACTCAAAGCCGATCACGGCAGTGGCCCCGGTGGGGTAATCGAAAAAGCGGCTGTGATCGGGCGGGGCTTTCACCAGGATTTCGGCCAATTCGGCAATGCCCGGGTTGTGCCCCACCATGAGCACCCTCTCGCCTGTCGCGGCCTTCAGCAGCCTCAGCATCGCCGGCGGGCTGGCGTGATAGAGCGCCGCCTCGAACTGCGTGTCGCAGAGCAGACCGAGCCGCGCAAAGGTTTCGCGCGTGCGCGCCGCATCCGAGATGATCGCCTGGTCGGGCAGGTAATGCCGGGCGCGCAGCCAGTCGCCCAGTGCATCCGCCGAAACGCGCCCCCGCCCGTTCAACACCCGCGCGTGATCGTCGGCCGACGGGTCATCCCAGCTGGATTTTGCATGACGCATGAGGATGAGTGTCTTGGTCATCTGAACGTTTCCATGTGAAAGGCCGATTGTGCCTCATGCCGACCATGGCTCTGACTGATCGGGCAGGCCCGCCGCACGGCACAACCCCGCGCCATGCAATCATTCCCCGCCCGGTCAAGATCGGCCTTGCAGGTCGGGACATCATAGAATCCCTGCCCGAAAGCATCGACCGGGCAAGCCGCAATGCAGGGCTTGCCAACACAGGTGAGACAGGGGCTTGGCGGGGGCGGCGGCAGGTCAAGCCGCTCGGTGAAGGCAAGCGCGCCCCGATAGGAGAGCATCAACCCCGCCCTGTCATGCACCAGCAAGCCGACGGGAGACTGATGTGCCTGCCCTGATGCGTGCGCCCAGCGGATGAAAGGCTGAAAGGGCGGCCCGCCAAAGGGGAAATAGGCCTCTGCTCCCACTTCACTGGCAAGCGCCGTGATGACACGCTGCGACCAACGGTCCAGCGGATCGGGCGCGCCATCCTGCATTTCGGGCGATGCGGTGAACATGGGCCAGAAGCCCGGCTCCTGTGGCCCCAGAAGGATCAGCGTTTCCGTGCCGGGCGGCGCCTTGTCCTGCGGCGCGGGGTGAAAAGCACCGAACGCGCTCAGACAATCCCCATTCGCTCGGCGCTCCACCGCTGCCAGCCTCATTTGCGACGAAAGGGCAGCAGCAGTGCCCACCCAAGTCGGGCAGGGCGGTCATCCTGCCATTCCAAACCGGTTGTCATGTCGTCATGGCCTCGCTGGGGTTGTGCCACATAGGTGCCGAAAATCCTGTCCCAGATGGAGAGGGAAAAACCGTAATTGCTGTCATGCTCTGCGCGCTGGATCGAATGATGCACGCGGTGCATGTCGGGTGTCACGATGAAGAGCCGCAGGACGGCATCGACCCGGGGCGGAATGCGCCAGTTGGCATGGTTGAACATTGCGGTGCCGTTCAGGATAATCTCAAAGAGGATGATCCCCAGCGCAGGTGGCCCCAGCAGGTAAACCAGCCCGATCTTGAGCCCCATGGACAGGGCGATTTCCACCGGGTGGAACCGGATCGCCGTGGTGACATCCATATCGCGGTCGGCATGATGCACACGGTGCAGTCGCCACAGGATCGGCACCTTGTGCGTGATCAGATGTTGCAGCCAGATGGCGAAATCGAAGATCAGCACCGTCAGGATCACCGCCAGCCAGAAAGGCAGGTCAAGCGCGTTCATCAGCCCCCAGCCGTTGGCCTGCGCATCAAGTGCTGCCCCCACCGCGAGCAGCGGCAGCGCAAAAGCCATCAGCCGCAAGGTCAGCGTATCGAGCAGCACGATGCCCCAGTTGGTGACCCAGCGCTTGCCCCGCGGCTGCACGCGCACCCGGCGCGGCGCGCGCGCCTCAAGCAGCGCAAAGAGCGCGAAGAGGCTCAGAAATACCGCCAGCCGGATGAGCGCTTCATTTTCCATTGGCAGAAGCCTAAGGCAAATCCGGGCACAGACAAGCCACCAACGAAAGGTTGATCATGCCCGGATGATCGAGCCGGCCCCATGCTCGGTAAAAAGTTCGAGCAGGCAGGCATTGGGCGCACGCCCATCAAGAATAACGGCAGCGCGCACCCCGCCCTCGACCGCGCTCAGACAAGTCCCCGTCTTGGGGATCATCCCGCCCGAGATGATACCCTGCTCTGTCATCGCGCGGATCTGATCGGCGCTGAGTTCGGTCACGACATTGCCTTCGGCATCGCGCACCCCGTCCACATCCGTAAGCAGAAGCAGCCGGTCGGCCTTGAGCGCGGCGGCAATGGCCCCCGCCATGGTATCGCCATTGATATTGTAGGTCTCGCCTTTTTCTCCCGCGCCGAGCGGGGCAATCACCGGAATGGCGTCATCTCGGTAAAGCGTATGCAGGATGCCCGGCCTGACCTTCGCCGGTGTACCCACCAGCCCCAGATCAGGGTCAGTGGGCGTGCAGGTAAGCAAATTGGCATCCTTGCCCGAAAGCCCCACGGCCTTGCCGCCCTGATCATTGATCGCCTGCACGATCCGCTTGTTGACCGGGCCCGAAAGCACCATCTCCACCACTTCCATGGTCGCGGCATCCGTCACCCGCTTGCCGTTGACGAAGCGCGAGACGATGGACAGCTTTTCCAGCATCTGGTTGATCATCGGCCCGCCGCCATGGACGATCACGGGGTTCACGCCCACCTGCCGCATCAGCACGACATCTCGCGCGAAACTCTCCATCGCAGAGTCATCCCCCATGGCATGGCC
>SLDH01000037.1 GCA_007125415.1 Roseovarius sp. | reverse complement strand
CGTCTTCGAGCGCCAAAGGGAAGACTGGTTGAAAAGCGTGCACAACCAGATGTACAAACAGGGCTGCCTGAGCGAGGATTACGAAGGCTATATCGCCCGCTTCAAGCCGCGTTTGGACTGGGTTGCTCTGCGAAACCAAATCTTGGAAGGTGTTGACGGTTTCGGACGGTTGGAAGTGTTGAACTTTGAAGAAGAGTTTCGCCGTTCAAACGTCGCGGACATGACGTTCTTCAAACTGCTTGATCTACCCCCTTCTGTGCTGGAACGCTGTCGGCCCACCCTGGAAGTCTTGAACGCTTCAGTCCCTAATGAGGTCCTTTACAACCGAGCGCGCAAGGCTCCTGGTTCTCGACCGGGGGTCGGCAAGGCCAATATCCGGCTTGCCTACAGGTTGTTCCTTGATCGCGAACCTTCTGCAAGCGAACTGAACCGGATGCAGAAAAGCAATCCCAACCTGCCCAGCCTCCGCAGCGTTTTCTTGAAGTCTGCTGAGTTCAGGAGCAAATACGCGCAATTGCCAGCGTCCACGCCACCCGAACCGCCGCAGATTCCCGGCGAGCCTGTCGCCTTCAGATCGATGCCGCGGCTGCAACCCTGCACTATGGAGCGTGTCGTGTTCCTGCATGTGCCCAGATGCGGCGGCACGACACTGCATCACATGCTGGCCCGGTGGTTTGGCGAAAACACCATGCATCCCGAGCGGTTCAATGGTCTCTATCGCTATGCCGCGGCGGATCTTGCGTCGAAACGGGTCTTCTCGGGGCATTTCGACTATTATGCCACCACGCTGATCCCCGGCCCGCGACGGCTCATTTCGTTCCTGCGCGATCCGCTCGATCGGCTGTCATCCCTGTATAACTTTCATCGTGCGCACACTCCGGAAGCGATCCAGCGGGGCAATCTGCAATTGCCCCGCTGGGCCAATCAACACGACATCGACGCATATTTCACTCATCCCGAGATCCGCGCCCACCCAGGAATAGACAACGCGATCACACGCTATTTTTCGGATGTCCCGCAGGTTGCCGGCGGGCTGCAGGAACCGGCCTTGCGTGATGCCTCTCTGGAAGAGATGCTTGAACAGGCGCTGCGAAACCTGGAAAAATGCGCCTTTATCGGCTTTATGGACCGCTATGAAGCCGATATGGATCGGCTGGCAAGGGTCCTGGATGTGCCACCACCGGCAGAGTTGCGCAAGCATCAGGTGCTGGATGACCTGATGGAGACGAATGCGGATATGCGAAAGATAGAAAAGCAGCGCCCCGGCGCGGAAACGCTTGCCGAGATGGAACATCTCGTCCGCTATGACCGGCTGGTCTATGCCCGCGCGCGGGAGATATTTTCTTGATCTGCCCGGCTCCACCCGGATGACCTGACGAGGACCGCATGAGTCTGACACAGCATGATGTCGAGAGCACGTATCAGGCGATCCTTGATCGCGCGCCATCCAGGGATGAAGCTGCGCGTATTGCCCAACAACATTCCAGCCTGAAGGCCCTGCGTCAGGCTATTCTGAATTCCGAAGAGTTCTATGTCAGATTTCAGGCCATGCGCGCGAATTTCGAGGCGCGTCAACGAGCCATCCTGGTGCATCCGCTGATCCCCGGTGCCGCAGGCGATGCGCTACTGGACGCACTCGCTGCCGCCCCCGAACTACAGCCCCAGCAAGAGCCGGATGAGAAGGGCATCGCGTCAATTCGTGCGCTGCCCCGGCCGGAGCGGCTGAAGCTGCGCCTTGTGCAGGGTGATCTGGACGGAACGGCAGGGTCCGCGCTGGACCTGCCGTTCCGTACCCTGTGCATCCTGCGCCGTCCGGGGCCGCGGCTCTATCGGCTGTGGCGGCTTCTCTGCCCTGCCGATTCCGCGGACAGCATGGATTTTGGCGAGATGCTGGAGTACAGCCTCAACTCGCCACCACATCGGATGGAAATGGACAATGGCCAGATCAGGCGGCTGGCGGGTGACCGGAGCGAAACCGGCATCGGGCACGAACCCGCCCTGCTGCGCCGGGCCCTGCTCTGCGCACTGTCCCCGGGCACGGTGCTGGGGCTGGCCGAGAAGCCCATGCAGGTGCTCGAGGCCCTGGCGGATCAGAACCTGATCTCCCTGCCCGAAGCCGCGCTGACCGACGATCCGGACGATACGGAGGCGCTCAAGAAGGCCGTAGCAGGCCTCAGCGACGCGCAGCGGCGCATCTTCGATGCCTACACCGCATGGGACGACTATCTCTACGAGGTCTGCAAGGCGCTTCTGGATCCTCCAGTCATCGAGGAGGGGAAAAGTAGTTGAATGCGGCACGCCCACATTTCTCCCTGCCACATGACGGGCCGGCCTCTGATCAGGATAGGTGGCGGGGTGCACCATACTGCACAATCAGGAACGCGCCGATTGAACGATCGGTTATTTTCTGGGGGTTCTCCTTCATGGCACGGATATCGAAATGCCATATCCGTCGTTGCTGAGCGATTCTGATTGGAGCGAACCATGAAGCCGACCAAAACCAGAATCAACGAGGCATACCAGCTTTTTCTCTCGCGCAGGCCGACACCACAGGAAGTGGCGCGCATGCATGAACAAGTAGAGTCGGTCGCGCAGATGCGTGATATTTTTCTTTCCGCTCCCGAATTTCAAAGAAAATACAGGTCAATGACGCAGCGGCTTGACCGCAAGTTGCCGCCGACATTGATTCATTTGCACATTCCGAAAACAGCAGGTAGCAGCCTTAGCCAGGCGCTCTCCAGCCAACCTGCACTACAGCCCAATCACCTGGTGCACGAGAATGGGCTGAAAGATTTTCAGGCCATGCCCCGAAGCCAGCGCCGCGAGCTGCGCTACATCCGTGGCCATGTCAGCCAGGGCGTCGTCAAGGCCTTTGATCTGCCTCACCGCCTTATGTGTGTGATCCGCCGCCCCGGTCCGCGCATCTTCAGTTTCTACCAGTTCATCTCGCGCACCCCCACTCATCCGGCCTATGAAATGATGAGGGCGCGCAAATTGAGTTTCGGAGAATATCTTGAATTCAGCCTCACCGACATGCCTCACCGGCTGGAGCTGGACAACGGACAGATCCGCCGTCTTGCAGGCCGGTTCGCCGCTTCAGGCCTGGGGCAGGAACCTGCGCTTCTGCGCAAGGCCGTGCATGTTGCCATGGCCCCGGAGATGCTGTTGGGCTTCACCGAACATCTGGACCTTTTCACGGCCCG
>SLDH01000236.1 GCA_007125415.1 Roseovarius sp. | reverse complement strand
GTGCAGGCATCACGCGCAAGAGTCGGGAGCGAACCAGGCGGAACAGTGAAGCGACGAGGCGACCGGCCATGTAGGCGATTGCGAAGGTCGCAAAAGCGAGAAGCAGAATCGTTGCTAGATTCAGTGCCTCGATCTCTTCCAGTCCCATCTTGTTGCGCAAGTCGTTCTGCCACAGCCGACTTGATCGGAGCACCCAGAGAAAAAACGCGATCAAGGGGATCGAGAGCAACAAAGTCAGCACCCTTGCAGGTCGTCCTGAAAGCACAGGGAGATCGGCAAGCCGCCAGATCAGCCCGACGATCTGGCCGATCAGGTATCCGATTGCCATCACAAGCCCGCCAAGAATACCCTGTACGACCGGGCCTCGCGGGATGAGCGAGGGTGTCAGCGACGCTGCGAAAAACAAGAGGCTAAGCAAGAGGCAGGGGACGGAGAGTGGCCCAATGATCCTGACGAGGCGCTGACGGGTCATTATTCCTCGGTCTTGTGTTGCCCTGCGGCTTTCGCAGCAACTGTGCAACGACACCCTCGGAAGCACAAGTGGCTCACCCAAGCTCCGCCCCAATATCATTCAGAAAAAGAACAGGATGGTTGCTGCGCGCGCGACGGCGGAGAGCAACGCCTTGGAGCATCTGCCAAGACGGATGGCGATCCTGCAGCAGGCCCTCGGAGAAAATCGACAGTGGCCGGCGCTATGGCGAAAGGGCCGCGCGATGATCGACTTCAAACCGGCTTGACTTGGTCAGAGCGACATGAGCATGGTCATCTCGTAAATGCTGCGCTGCAGCAATCCTGGAGACAGCCATGGCCAAAGCCCCCAATCCTGACACCGCAAAGAGCCGCCACGGGCGCCTCCTGATCGATCTGGCCCTGCAAGGGGGCGGGGCGCATGGCGCTTTCACCTGGGGCGTGCTGGACCGCATCCTCGAGGAAGATTGGCTGGAGATCGAGGGTATCTCGGGCACCTCAGCCGGGGCGATGAACGGGGCGGTTCTGGCGATGGGGCTCGCCTCGGGCGATCGCAGCACGGCGCGCGAAATGCTTGCGGCCTTCTGGCGCAAGACCTCGGAAGCTGCGCGCTTCAGCCCCTTTCAGCGTGGCCCGTGGGAACGATTGACCGGGACCTGGTCACTCGACAACTCACCTGCCTTCATTACCATGGATCTCATGGCGCGGCTGATCTCGCCCTATTCGCTGGGCGGGATGGCGGGCAATCCGCTGCGCGATCTGCTGTGCGACCTCATCGATTTCGAGCAGTTGGCCAAGGGCCCCGTGAAGCTTTTCGTTACGGCCACCAATGTCCATACCGGTCAAGGCCGCCTGTTTCGGCGAGAGGAGTTGACGGTCGAGGCGCTGCTGGCCTCGGCCTGCCTGCCAACTCTCTATCAAGCGGTCGAGATTGACGGTGTGCCCTATTGGGATGGGGGCTACTTCGGCAACCCCACGATGACGCCTCTCGTACGCGAATGTGAAAGCAACGACACCTTCCTGATCCAGATCAATCCGGTGCTGCGCCCCGAGACACCCCGCACCGCCCGCGACATCGCAAGTCGCCTCAACGAGATTTCCTTCAACGCACCGCTACTGAAGGAGTTGCGCATGATGGCGCTGATGCGCCGAGTAGCCGACCCCGGCCACCCCGAAGCGAAGGCACTGGCCGAGATGCGGCTGCACCGCATCACATCGGACCTGATGGTATCGCTGGGCCATTCCTCGAAGCTGAACGCGGAATGGTCTTTCCTGCAAATGCTGTTCGAGGCCGGACGCACCGCCGCGATCGAGTTCGGTCGCGCGCATATCAATGATGTCGGCGTGCGCTCGACCTATGACATCGACAGTCTGCTTGAAGAGTACTGAACCATGATGATCGGGCTTCTGGGCATTCTTGCCGCGCTTGCCGTGCTGATGGCGCTGGCCTTCCGGGGCTGGACGATCCTCTTGCTTGCGCCGCTGGCTGCGCTGATCGCAGCCGCCTTTTCGGGCGAACCGCTGCTGGCGAACTGGACACAGATCTTCATGCCCTCGGCAGCGGGTTTCGTGGCGCAGTTTTTCCCGCTGTTTCTTCTTGGGGCGCTGTTCGGCAAGCTGATGGACGATTCAGGCTCGGTCGACAGCATCGCCGACTGGATGACCCGGAGCCTCGGGCCCGAGCGTGCGGTCCTCGCTGTCGTGCTCGCCGGTGCCATGGTCACCTATGGCGGGGTCAGCCTTTTCGTGGCCTTCTTCGTGATCGCGCCGATGGGGCTGGCGCTCTTTCGTGCGGGCAGCATCCCGCGGCGGCTGTTACCGGCGGCTGTGGCGCTGGGCACCACCACCTTTACCATGTCGGCGCTACCCGGCACTCCGGCGATCCAGAATGCGATACCCATGCCCTTCTTCGGCACGACCCCCTTTGCCGCGCCGGGGCTGGGGATCATCGCCGCCGCGGTGATGCTGGGCTTCGGGCTATGGTGGCTGAACCTGCGCGTGAGGCAGGCGAAAGCAACTGGCGAAGGCTTCGGCGCAGAGGAGACCCCGCCCACCGATGACGTGGCGCTGCGCGAGCTTGCCAGCACCGCGCGCGAATTCGATCCCGCCGAGATCGAGCGTGGAAAGCGCAGCCAAGGTCGCCCGCCGGTCGCGCTGGCGGTCCTGCCGCTGGTGCTGGTTGTTGCCGTCAACCTCGCGATGTCGCAATACATCCTGCCCGCGCTCGACTTCGATTTCCTGGCCGAGCCGGAATGGGGCGCAACGGCGCTTTCAGGCGTGGGCGGCGTCTGGTCGGTGGCGACCGCGCTTCTGGTCGCGATCCTCGTGCTGGTGGCTACGAGCTTTCACCGCTTCCCGGCGTTGCGTGACAGCATCGACTCGGGGGCTACGGCTGCGGTCCTGCCAGTCCTGAGCGTCGCAAGCCTTGTCGGTTTCGGCGCGGTGGTCGCGGCGCTTCCGGCTTTCGGGTTGGTGCGCGACTGGGTTCTCGGCATCGGTGGCGGTCCGCTTGTGTCCCTGGCGGTGGCGACCACGATCCTGGCGGCGCTGACCGGTTCGGCTTCGGGTGGCATGATGATCGCCCTTCAGGCGCTCGGCCCCACCTTCATGGAGATCGCCGCAGTGACCGGGCTCGACCCCGCCCTGATGCATCGCGTGACCGTGATCGCCTCGGGGACACTGGACATGCTGCCGCACAACGGGGCAGTGGTCACCATGCTCGCCGTCTGTGGCTGCACCCATCGCGAGAGCTAT
>SLDH01000372.1 GCA_007125415.1 Roseovarius sp. | reverse complement strand
TATCACCCGCGCGCAGTGCCGCGCGGGGCGTCTCCACCATTACCCCAAGCCGATAGGTGAAATCACACCCGGTTTCCGAGCGCACAGCCGAGGCCACCGCGTCCACCTGCCGCTTAATGATCTCCACCTCGCGCCGCGCCGACACCAGCGGGATCATGATCTCGGGCACCACCGCATCCCCTTCCTTGCTGGCCGTGACCGTCGCTTCGAAAATCGCACGGGCCTGCATCTGGTAGATCTCCGGCAGCGCGATCCCGAGTCGCACGCCGCGCATCCCCAGCATTGGGTTGTACTCGCTCAGCGCCTCGATCCGGCGGCTCACATCCGACACCGGCAGGTCCAGCGCTTCGGCCAGTTGCAACTGCCCCGACCGCTCGGTCGGCAGGAATTCGTGCAGCGGCGGGTCAAAAAGGCGGATACAGACCGGGCTGCCCTGCATGATCCGGAAAAGATCAATGAAATCCGCGCGCTGAATGGGAAGAAGCACATCGAGAACCGCCGCACGATCCTCGCTGGTATCGGCGAAGATCATCTCGCGCATGACCGTCAGACGATCGTCCTCGAAAAACATGTGCTCGGTGCGGCACAGGCCGATCCCCTCGGCCTTGAAGCCGCGCGCCACTTCCGCATCGGCGGGCGTGTCGGCATTGGCGCGCACCTCGATGTCACGCACCGAGTCCGCCCAGGACATCAATGTCTTGAGGCTGTTTTCCCGCGCGGTCTCGAGCAGCGGCACCGCCCCGGCCAGCACCTCGCCCCGGGTGCCGTCGAGGGTGATCATGTCGCCTTCGTTCAGCACACGCCCGTCCGGCAGCAGGATGCGCTTGCGTCGGGTCTGAAGGCGGATTCCCATCACCCCCACGACACAGGGCAGGCCCATCCCCCGCCCGATCACCGCCGCGTGGCTCGTGATCCCCCCGCGTTCGGTCAGGACACCGGCGGCGGCATGCATGCCGCGGATATCCTCGGGGCTGGTCTCCCGCCGCACCAGAATACACGGCTCGCCCCGCGCCTCCCCGGCCTGCGCGTCGGTTGCATTGAACACGATCCGGCCATGCGCGGCACCGGGGCTGGCCGCGATGCCGCGCGCCAGCGTATCACGGGGCGCATGCGGGTCCACCTGGCGGTGCAAAAGCTCGTTGAGCGCGCGCGGCTCGATGCGCATCAACGCCTCTTCGCGCGGGATGATGCCGTCTTCGGCCAGAGCCACGGCAATGGCCACCGCCGCCCGTGCAGTGCGCTGGACGCGCACGCCATCGAGGAGGAAGATCTTGCCATTTTCGATGGTGAATTCGGCCTGCATTTCCTCGCGGAGCTTCTCGCGCATGAGCTTCAGGTAGCTCTTGAGCGCGGCGAAGGCTTCAGGCGCCAGTTCCTCCAGCGAGGCCCCCCGCGCATCACGCTCCAGATAGACGGAGCCTGCGTCGCGGGTCAGCGCATCCCGGCCCTGCGATTGTGACAGGTAGCGCCCGGTGATCTGGCGCGCGCCGGTCTGCCCATTGACCAGTTGCATGACGCCCGAGCCACATTCCCCGTCTCCCAGACCCAGCGCCAGTTCCTGCACCACAAGCCCCAGTCCCGCATCGAGAGGCGCCCCCTTGGCCTGCCGTAAAAGCCGCGCCGTCGTGCCTTCCCAGGCCCGCGCCATGGAGCGCAGCACCTCCAGCAATTGCCGTGCGGGCTCTTGCGGGAATGTCTCTTCCGTCTCGTCCTCATAGGCGCGCAAGGCGGCAGGCAGGCCGGTGACAGGATCATCCGGCACATCCTCGAACATATCCGGATCAAGCCGCGCCACATGCAGCGCATAGGCCTGAACGAACCGCAGGTAGAGCGCCGAGGCCGCCTCCTTGCCGATCTGGCCGGACAGCGCCGCGAAGCGTGCATCATTCATCCCGATATTCAGGATCGCCCCCGGCCCGCCCCAATCAGGGTCTTCCGACGAGGGGCGCACGCAAAGAAGACGCGCATCATCCAGATCGTCGAGCAGCGCGGAGACATCCCGGATCTCGCCCAGGGCAAGCCGGTGCACGGCGTTGAAGGAAAGCGCGATTGTGCGGGGCACCGGCAGGCCGAGCCGGACAAGACGTTGCAGGCATTTCGCCCGCCCGCCATGGGTTTGCGCGGACATCTCCGCGTCTGCCGTGATCAGCATGTAGTCTCTGTCGTGTTTCTGCACTGCGGCATATCCTTCGGCTTGGCGCAGCATACGCCTGAAAACCACTTAGGCAAGCGCGCATTCTGACCTGGCGGGTGCAGGGGCGCGCGCGTCGCTTTCCGCCCACGGACGGCCGCCGCGCAGGGGCGACGGAGAGGCGGGGGTGATCCGACCTGATCGGGGAAACGCGCTACCCTTCAAGCCGGGTCAGATCGGCCACCTGCAGGCAGATATCGCGGATCTGGCTGAGCAGGTTGAGCCGGTTGCGCCGCAGGATCGCGTTGTCGGTATTGATCTGCACCGCGTCAAAGAACGCATCGATGGGCGCGCGCAGGGCGGCCATGGCGGCCATGGCCGCGGCGAAATCCTCGGCCTTCATGGCCGCGGCGATCTGTGGCTCGGCGCGCTCCAGCGCGGCAAAGAGCGCGCGTTCCTCATCGGTTTCGGCCAGTGTGACCTCCGCACCGAAGGAATATTCCACGCCATCCTTTTGTTCCTCGTCGGTAAGCATGTTGTTGGCGCGCCTGAACCCTTGCACGAGGTTTTCGCCATCCTCCGTTTGCAGGAAAGCACTGAGCGCCTCGGCACGGCGGACCAGCAGTGTGAGGTCATCATTGCCGGGCATGGCAAGGCAGGCGTCGATCACGTCATGGCGGATGCCCTGATCGCGCAGATGGACCTTGAGGCGATCGTGGAAGAAGGTGAGGAGGTCGCTCGATAGAAGATCAGCGGTGCATCGGTATTTCTCGAATTTAGAAAGAGGCTGTTCAACCTGAAACGAAACACTCCGGAACAAGCTGCCTGATTTTTTGCAAGCATCGAAGGAAGATTGGTCAAAATCGCGGAAATTCGCCTCGTCGCCAAAGAAGCTCTGAGTTCTCACATACTTACCTTCAACGCTCGGGAGGCTTTCGATCTCAGCAAAACCTAGCTTTTGAAGACCACTTATCCTGTTTGCTTTGGCCAGACTGTCGATTAAGGGATCAAACTCAGCGTGTAGAACTAACTGAATTGGAATTCGCAGGCCATTCCCCAACACCAACCTTATCAACCCTAACGCCGCTCGGCGCAGCGCGTAGGGGT
>SLDH01000398.1 GCA_007125415.1 Roseovarius sp. | reverse complement strand
TTGGCATAGACGGCGGCACCGAACGTCTTAAGGGGTATGCCGCGCCAAAGCACTTGCTGCGCAGCGGTCGAGTTCACCGTGACGGCGCTGCGCGCTTCATCGAGCAGCTTTGCAAGCTTTCCGCCGCGCACGTAGTGAATGCGGTCACCGACCCCGTGTTGGCGTGCCAGCCGTTTCAGGACACGGCGGATCGGTGCGCGGCCATCCTCGAGGGGATGGGCCTTGATGACCAGATGATGGTGGGGGGGGGCACCCCGGGCAAACCCATCGACGACCGCTTCGAGAAACTCGGTCATGCTGTCGAATGGGCTGTGCTCCTGAAAGGAGCTGTCATGTTCAAGTTGCAAGAGCGCCAGATGATAGGGAAAACCCCCATGGCGGATGCGCCAGGTGGCGATGCGCCGATCAATGGCGAGCGCGGGCATCAGCACGAGGCGCTTGAGATAGAGGCGGAATTCCTGCGCGACGCTGAGCGCGCGATGCGGACGGAAATGGCGATAGCGCCAGTTGGAGAGCATGACAAGGCCATGATAGAGCGCGCCGTAGAAGACATGCTGGCGCATGTCACCCCAGCTTGCCGGTGGCATGGGCTGATCGAGATCGGAGTTTTCGAGGGCTGCGCGCATGTCCGCCACGCTCATCCCCATCAGGCGGGAATTGCCATTGGAGCCGTCGCGTTCATAGGTGACCCAGTAGGGCCGCAGATAGCCTTCCTCGAACACATGGATGCGAAGCCCGGCTGCGCGCGCGCGGGTGACAGCCTCTGCATGGATGGGGCGCGTATCGCCGTAGAGCACGATGTCGGTGACCGCTTTGTCCTTGATGAGGCGCGAGAAGGTGTCTGGCCAGTCATCGGCGGTGCCGCGATAGGGGATGAATCCGGCGCGATCAGGCCAGAAGACCTGATCGCCGGCATTGAAGCCTACGCGCCAGACCGACGCATCCGCGCATTGCAACATGCGGCCGAGCTTGTGGAAGAAGGGGCCATGTGGCCCCTGCAAGAAGAGAAAGACGCGATTTTTCCCGGTCAATGCCGTCATGTCATCAATATCGCCTGTTCCGGCCCAACTTATCCTACTTCCGAAAACGGGCAAGATTGTGGCATGGTCTTTCGGTGTGACCTATCGCAATATTGCCTTGTTGACCACGCCCCGTTAGGCAGGCGACGGAACGGCAGGGAGCAGGAAGCCATGTTTACCGGGATCGTGACGGATGTGGGCCGTATTACAGCGCTGGAACACCGGGGCGATTTGCGCGCGCGCATCCAGTGTGGCTATGCGACGGACAGTATCGATATGGGTGCCTCCATCGCCTGCGACGGGGCGTGCCTGACCGTGGTGGCCCTGGGCGAGGACTGGTTCGAGGTGGATGTCTCGGCGGAGACCCTCTCGAAGACCAATCTGGGCCGCTGGACGCAAGGACGCCGTGTCAATCTCGAGCGCGCGCTGAAGGTGGGCGACGAGCTTGGCGGGCATATCGTGTCGGGCCATGTGGATGGGCTGGCCGAGGTGGTGGGCCTGCGGGACGAGGGCGACAGCACCCGTGTCACCCTGCGCGCGCCCGAGGCGCTGGCGCGGTTCATCGCCCCGAAAGGATCGGTGGCGCTCAATGGCACGTCGCTCACCGTGAACGAGGTCAGCGGTTGTGATTTCGGGATAAACTTCATCCCGCATACCAAGCAGGTGACCACCTGGGGGGATGTGGCGATGGGAGATCAGGTCAATCTCGAGATCGACACGCTGGCACGCTATGTGGCCCGCCTTGCCGAGATGCGCTGAGCCAGCGCCTGCCGCAGGCGGTGTGTCATGAGTATTTTCGGCAAAATGAAGTCTATTTGCGGCGGATGGCGATCTGACTGCCGAGCCCTTCGGGGCGGGGAAGTCTGGCATGGGCCTCGGCCATGGCAGCAACCCTCTCGAGGATGGGGGCGGGCATCGGCGCGACGCGCGGCCCGGCAAGATCGACATGCAGTGTCAGCCCTTCACCGGTGGCCGAGAGCCAGCCGTCTTCGTGATAAAGCTCCTGAAAGGAATGGAAGCGCTTTGCGTCATAGTCGATGAGATAGAAGGTCGAGCGCAGGCGATCACCGAGCTTCACCTCGCGCAGGTAGCGCAGGTGAAACTCGCCGGTGAAGGTGGTGTGATTGGTGCGGCGCACATAGTCCGGACCAAAGCCCATGGTGCCGAACGCCTCATCGGCACCGCGATCGAAAAGGACCGTGTAATAGGCCATGTTGAGATGGTTGTTGTAATCGATCCAGCCGGGCTCGATGCTGAGGCTTGTCTCCAGAAAAGGCTTTGACATCAGAGCCCCAGCCGCGCCGAGACCATCTGGTTGACGGTCTTTGGATTGGCCTTGCCGCCGGTGGCCTTCATCACCTGACCGACGAACCATCCGGCAAGCTTGGGGTTGGCGCGGGCCTTTTCCA
Source organism: Roseovarius sp. (assembly GCA_007125415.1). Classification (GTDB taxonomy): domain Bacteria; phylum Pseudomonadota; class Alphaproteobacteria; order Rhodobacterales; family Rhodobacteraceae; genus Roseovarius. The sequence continues at coordinate 817 of SLDH01000398.1, read as the reverse complement.
CCTGTGCGGGATTGTCGGCGATGATCTGCTCCACCGCCGCCTCGATGGCACCTGTATCCGTGACCTGACGCATGCCGCGCGCCTCGACGATCTGCGCCGGATCACCGCCTTCGGTATAGACGATCTCGAAGAGATCCTTGGCGATCTTGCCGGAGATGGCGTCAGAGGCGATGAGATCGACTATACTGCCCAGCTGTGCGGGTGAAACGGGGCTTCGGGTGATGTCGCGATCATCCTTCTTCAGCCGGCCGAAAAGCTCGTTGATGACCCAGTTGGCCACCTGTTTGCCATCCCGGCCCTGTGCGGCCTCCTCGAAATAGGCGGCATTGACCACATCGGCGGTAAGCACGCCCGCGTCATATTCGCTGAGGCCGAAATCGCCCACGAAGCGGGCCTTCTTTTCATCGGGCAGTTCGGGCAGCGTTTCGGCGATGGCATCCACCCAGGCCTGCTCGATTTCCAACGGCAGAAGATCGGGATCGGGGAAGTAGCGGTAATCATGTGCCTCTTCCTTGGAGCGCATGGAGCGGGTCTCGTTGCGGTCCGGATCATAGAGTCGCGTTTCCTGCACCACCTCGCCGCCCGCCTCGATGATGCCGATCTGCCGGCGCGCCTCGACCTCGATGGCTTGCTGGATGAAGCGCATGGAATTCATGTTCTTGATTTCGCAGCGCGTGCCGAGATGGGAGAAATCCTGTGTTTGCTGGTATTTTTCGTATTGTCCCGGAGGGCAGACCGACACGTTCACATCCGCGCGCAGATTGCCGTTCTGCATGTTGCCATCGCAGGTGCCCAGATAGCGCAGGATCTGGCGCAG
>SLDH01000070.1 GCA_007125415.1 Roseovarius sp. | reverse complement strand
CCCGACTGGCCGTAGAGCACGTCATCACCGCCCCCGCCATAGATCTCGTCATCGCCCGCGCCGCCGAAGATCGTGTCATCGCCTGAGCCACCGTAAAGCTCGTCATCCCCCGGGCCGCCATAGATGAGATCCGGGCCGTTGCCGCCAAAGATGATGTCATTGCCGCCCCCGCCGTAAATCTCATCATTCCCCTGACCGCCGAAGATGAGGTCGTCGCCGCCATCGCCATAGATGGTATCCCGCCCGGCCCCTCCATAGAGGATATCGTCGCCGCTCCCACCATAGATCAGGTCGTGATCCGCCCCGCCATAGATCTCGTCATCGCCTGCGCCACCATAGAGCGTGTCGTCGCCCGTGCCGCCATAGAGCAGGTCATCGCCATCCATGCCACGGATCAGATCATCGCCCGCTTGCCCGTAGATCTCATCCCCGAAGGCCGTGCCGAGGACCGTGTCATCCCCCCCGCCCATCTCGATCACTCCCGACACCGTGCCCACCCGCGTGTCCAGGAAATCGTCGCCGTTGCCAAGGCGGACGCCACCCAGCATCGACCCCGTATTCACGATGTCATTGGGTCGGGAATTGGGCACATCATTGATCGATCCGGTCTGGTACGAACTGCGCACTGCCCAATCGTCGCCCGAGATCATCCCGCTGTTGTGCAAACTCAGATCGCCAATCGCCCGGAGACCGATCTCGCCATTGCTGGTGATCTGTCCGGTATTGACGACGCTGAAGCCCTCCGCCGGACCATCGTAATCAAGCAGGATCAGCCCGCTGCCCAGCGCCCCCCCGATCCGGCCAGCATTGACCACAGACAGGTCTGACGCCCCGATCAGCAAGCCGTTCGCGGCGCTTTCCATCAGGCCGTCATTGTCGAGAATGACCCGCTCGGACGCAATCACATTGCCTTCCACGCCCGAAATGCTCCCGGTGTTGCGGACAAGTGCAACCGTGTCTGCGAAGGGCATGCCGGAAAGACTGCCTGCCCTGATCCCGTACTCCCCCCCACTCACACCGCCATTGTTGGTCACCGAAACCGCGCCTTCGGCACTGAAGGACTCGGCGTAGAGCGCGGTCCCCGCCGCCGCGATCTGCCCGTCGTTGAGGACCTCGGCGAACTCGTCCGCCCGGATATCGACCCCGTCATCCGTCGACAGCACGCTCCCGGTGTTCACGAAACGGATCGAGTCGGCCATGATCGCCTCGACCGCGACGTTGCCGTCGGTCGACGTCGCGGACATCAGGCCGGAATTGGTGATTGCGATCGCGTCAGAAGCGGCAGCAGCAAGCGCGAAATCGCCACCGATCACGCTGCCGCTGTTGAGGAAATCGATCGATCGCCCCTCGATCCGCACGCCGTCGCCGCGCGGTAAGCTGTCGGTCGCAACACCGGTTATCGCGCCGGTGTTGGTCAGGTTGACATAGCTGCCGACCTCGATTTCCACACCGATACGCTGCGCGCTGATTTCGCCGCCGTTGTCCACCAGCGCACGGGTATCGTCCCCGCCCGTGATCTGCACGCCGTAGTCACCGCCTCGGATCAACGCGTCTGGTCCGGTGCTGATCACTTCGGCGTATTGCGAGGCGCTGACGCGAACGGCCGTTTCAGGCCCAAGGATCGTGCCATTGTTGAGCACCCGCGCTTGGCTGCCCGACACGAACAATCCTTCCGAGATATCCGGGTCGCCCTGGATCACACCGGTGTTGACCGCCCGGTTTGCGGCATTGGCCTCCCCTGCCGAGACGACCGCGCGGCCCTGAAGCAGCCCCGAATTCGTCAGCAGGTTGGCACCGTCGCTCATGATCACGTTGCCGCCGATGGTGCCGGCATTATCGACCTCGTCATTGCCGGTCCCGGTCATGACATCGCCGGCGATGGTGCCGCGATTCTCCAGGCGGTCGCCGCCGGAGCCGAAATCGACATCGCCGCCGATCTGACCGTCATTGATGACCACGCCATTGCCCGCGCCCATATCGACCGATCCGGTGATCTCGCCGGAGTTTTGCGCACGGTCATTGCCGGTGCCCATCTGCACGTCGCCTGCAACCAACCCGGAATTCGTCAACACATCCGCGCCGGAGTTCAGGCTGACATCGCCTTGCAGGGTGCCGGAATTATTGATCAATACCGAATTGTTCTGAGCGGCGAAGGCCTCTCGTATGGCGAATATGCGCCCGAAATTGACGCCGGTGCTGGCATTGCTGTTGACTGACCCCGCAATCAGCCCGCTATTGTCGATATTGACAGTGACCCCGGCGGTCGATCTGACAGACACCCCGGCAGCGACGTCAGTGCTGGAGAACCCCCTGCCTGTGGCGACGATATTGCCGGCATTCTGGATCAGCGCATTATCGGTGACATTCAGCAACTGGACACCGCTGGCTCCGGCGATATCGCCAAGATTGCTCAGGTGAGGCTCCGAGGCGGTGAACCATACAGCCGGCCGCGCTTGTGTTTGCACATTCGTGACACTGCCGCCAGGCAGGATTGTCGCCATGGCCTGCTCCCCCTGCAGCACAATGCCTGAAAGAAAAGCAGACCACAGGTTACCGGCCACCGTCACGGTCTGGGCCTGACCCGTCCCGACAACGGCGTTGTTGTTGGTCGATCCGGCAGTGACCCCCTCTAGAACCAGCGTATAGTCATTAGGCGTGTTGCCCATGTTCGCCCGTGAGCCGGTCGTAACTGTGGTTGTATCCAGAATAAACGGCATTTCAGATTCCTCGCGATTGAATCAAATTCATGGTATCACGCGGCGACACTATCTATCATGTATTCAGCAAGGCCTTGCCAAGACATTCTCGAGGGCGACGCGATAGCTAAAGATTGTATCAGAAAATTACTCAGGTCGACTCAGAATCTTACGCGGTGGCAGCTTTGATCGATGCCTCTTGGCGCCGATGGCTCAAAGCTGAGAGGTTGTTCTGTGAGCGGTGCGCCCGGCATGGAAGTTCGGTCGGAGCTGACCTCAGCATCCGTCAAGCCTTGCAGCGAACACTGAGGTCATCCGCGGGAGGATACGCATCCTGCCCGCTCATCACGCTCGAGCCACATTCGCCATTACGGCATGATGCGCTCAACCATCTGATATATGTAAATTTTTTTCACCTGCATGAAGCGCAGGCCCCGCCGCCGTAGCGGCGCCTGACGCGATCGCCACAAAGTCCATGCTCTCAGAGGATCAGATCACTCTCATCAAGCGACGTGACGCCATCGAGGTTGATCCGGAAGTCGGCTGCGCCGTTGCCATCTGTGTCAACGACCAGCCATT
>SLDH01000377.1 GCA_007125415.1 Roseovarius sp. | reverse complement strand
GGCAAGTATCGCATCCAGCCCCGGAGAGCCCGAGGTGATGCGGAACATGATGCTCACGAAAAAGAACAGGAACGCGCCGCCAAGACAAATGATGACGGACGGCAGGATGCCATTATGCGTGAAGCCGGTTCTTTCGCTGACATAACCGACGATTCCCGCGATCACGACAGTGCCGAAAAGGGTCAGGAACATGGGCAGGCCTCTGTCATTTCAATATCGCGCCCCTCGGGACCGGCAGGCCGTGCAGAAACGCCTCGCGATCCTGGGCGTTGCGCCCTGCACGTTGCAAGCGTAAAAGCTGCACGGCCCCACGCCCGCAGGCCACCGTCAGCGCGTTGTCCAGCACCGCCCCGGGTATGTGATCTGCGCTTTCATCCCGTGGCACGGGCGCGCAAAGCAACAGCTTGAGCCGTTCCCCTTCATATTCGGTCCAGGCCCCCGGAAAGGGCGACAGCCCCCTGATATGGGCATCCACCTCCGACGCGCAGCGCCGCCAATTGACCCGGGTCTCGGATTTCTCGATCTTTGCCGCATAGCTCACCCCTTCCGGCGCCTGCGGCTCCGGCGTCAGGGAATGCAGCTCCTCCAGCGCCTCGACGATCAAGGCCGCGCCCATCTGCGACAACCGGTCATGCAGACTGCCCGTGGTCTCACCCGGCGCGATCGGAGTGACCGCCCGCAGCAGAACCGGCCCGGTGTCGAGACCGGCCTCCATGCGCATGATGCACAGCCCCGTCTCATCATCCCCCGCCATGATCGCGCGGTGAATGGGCGCGGCCCCCCGCCAACGCGGCAGAAGCGAGGCATGAATGTTCAGACATCCGTATCTCGGCGCCTCGAGAACCCGCTGCGGCAGGATCAGCCCATAGGCGACCACGACAGCGAGATCCGCCGCGAGGGCTGCAAACTCGTCCTGCGCCTCCCTGCCCTTCAGGCTGGCCGGGCAGCGCAGGGGCAGGCCCAGTTCTTCGGCGCGCGCCTGTACCGGGGTGGGGCGATCCTTCTTGCCACGCCCCCCGGGGCGAGGCGGCTGGCAATAGACACAGACGATCTCATGGCCAGCCTCGATCAACGCATCAAGCGCCGGCACCGAAAACTCGGGCGACCCCATGAAGATCACACGCATGGCTTGCCCTTTCATTGTTCCTCAAATACTCAAATCGAGACGTGCCGTCTGCACCGCGCTCAGGCAATCTTGCGCGCCCGTCGCAAAAGCATATCCCGCTTCACCTTGCTCAGATGATCAAAATACATGCGACCATTCAGATGGTCGATCTGATGCTGCATGCTCGTGGCCCAGAGCCCGATCATCTCGCGCTCTTCCATCACACCCGCCTCATTGAGAAATCGCACCGTCACGGCACGCGGACGCGAGATCGTCGCCCGCACGCCCGGCAGATTGGGGCTGCCTTCCTCATGCGCGCGCAACTCCACGCTGGCATGCAGAATCTCCGGATCGGCCATGCAGAGCGCCTGACCACGGCTATCCGATGCATCCACCACCGCGAGGCGCAGCATCACCCCGATCTGCGGCGCGGCAAGCCCCACGCCGGGCATCGCCTCCATCGTGTCGATCATATCCGCCCAGACGGCGCGGATCTCGTCAGTGACCTCCGAGACCGGGGCCGCCACCCGGCGCAACCGCCTGTCCGGCCAGCGCAGGCAGGGGCGCACGGCCACGGCTCAGGCCCGCGCCTGTTCGCGTTTGTATTTCTGCATCTTGCGAGTGATCATCTGGCGGCGGATAGGGCCCAGATGATCGATGAAGAGCTTGCCATTGAGATGGTCGATCTCGTGCTGCACACAGGTCGCCCAGAGCCCGTCGAAGACCTGCTGCCGCTCCTCGCCGTTCCGATCGATCCAGCGGAGTTCCACCTCTGCGGGGCGGGTGACATCGGCGAACTGCTCCGGGATCGAAAGACAGCCCTCTTCATAGGTATTCAGCGCGTCCGAAGCGGCCACGATTTCGGGGTTGAACATGACCATCGGCTGCGGTGGCGCGCCCTCTTCCTTCACGCAATCCATGACCAGAAGGCGGCTCAACACACCAACCTGCGGCGCCGCAAGGCCGATGCCGGGCGCGGCATACATCGTCTCCAGCATGTCATCGGCAAGGCTGCGCAACTCGTCCGAGATATCCGGCACAGGATCGCACATCTTCTTCAGCCGCGGATCGGGATGGATCAGGATGGGGCGTTTCATGACGGTGATTTAGGCGATCGCGCTCTGATGCGCAACGGGCTTGCGCCGCCCGATCAATCGGGTAGCGTGGCGCTTCAACGCGCAGGAGGCCCGCATGAATTTTGACGAGATCATCGACCGCTTCGGCACGCATTCCGTCAAGTGGGACATGATGGAACCCATCTACGACGTGCCCGCCGAAGACGGTCTGGCCATGTGGGTGGCCGATATGGATTTCCGCCCTCCCGCCTGTGTCGGGGATGCGGTGCAGAGGATGCGCGATCACGGCATCTATGGCTATTTCGGTGATGAAACCGCTTATCGCAGCGCGATTCAGTGGTGGATGCGCGAACGGCACGGCTGGCAAGTGGGTCAGGAGGCGATCTTCAGCACCCATGGCCTTGTCAACGGCACCGCGCTTTGCGTCGATACCTATACGGAGCCGGGCGACGGCGTGATCCTCATCACGCCCGTCTACCGCGCCTTTGCGAGGGTCATCAATGCGGCTGGGCGCGAGGTGGTGGAATGCCCGCTCGTGATCCGGGACGGGCGTTACGAGATGGATTTCGGCGCCTATGACGCGCAGATGAAGGGCCATGAGAAGCTGCTCATCCTGTGCTCGCCTCATAATCCCGGTGGGCGGGTCTGGACACGCGCCGAGCTTCAGGGTGTCGCCGATTTCGCCAAACGGCATGATCTGATCCTCGTCTCGGATGAAATTCACCATGATCTGGTGATGCCGGGGCACCAGCACGTGCCGATGGCCGTGGTGGATGACGACATCCATGACCGGCTGATCATGATGACCGCCACCACCAAGACCTTCAACATCGCCGGCGCGCATGTGGGCAACGTGATCATTTCCGACCCGACGCTCAAGAAGCGCTTTGCCACACGGATGGCCGCGCTGGGCATGTCGCCCAATTCCTTCGGGCTGTTCATGGCCGAGGCCGCCTATTCGCCCGAGGGTGCGACGTGGGTTGATGAACTCGTGACATATCTCGATGGCAACCGGCAGGTCTTCGACGCGGGCATTGATGCAATCCCCGGCCTCGGCAGCATGCGGCTCGAGGCGACCTATCTGGCCTGGGTCGATTTTT
>SLDH01000217.1 GCA_007125415.1 Roseovarius sp. | reverse complement strand
CGGAAATGGACGAACCATTCGCGGTAAAGCAGCCGCGCCGCCTGTTCCAGCAACCCGATCCGCCGCCGGTTGTTCTCGATCAGGTCATCATAGGCCGAGAGTATCCCCGCGATGCGCTGTTGGGTGGGGAGCGGGGGTAACTTGAACTCAAAGTTGCCCAACGAAACGGCGTTTGCATTGGGTTGCGCAGCGCCACCTTTGACGCCGTCGACGTATGCTTTGTAAACGTGCGACTCAAGAATTCGGCCCACGAAATCAGGATTGGCCCGTTCATCGGTGATCTGAAATCTGACGAGGTAGGATGCAAAAATTGCATCCACATCGGCGCGAATTAACTTGGCGTAACCAGTTGTAGCACCCGTTCTCGCGACGACTATGTCTCCTTTTCGGAGGAGATATTTCTTTCGTGTCGCGTCATCGGCTGCACAGAACGGCACGTTGTCCCAAGATATTGAACTTGGAACGATATCTGTGATCCGCAAAAAGCGCGGCCCGATAGGTTCGCTTGTGGACGATGCGGTAAAGCCATACTGGCTCGAAGCGATCTGAGAAAGTTTGACCGTTTCCCAACTCATCCGAGCAGCTCTTCAAAATTCTTCGCGATCACCTCGGCCAGTTCCGCCGCCTCGGTGTTCAGGCCGTCCAGTTCCAGATGGATCTCGCGCAGCGCCTCTTCGAAATCGAACTCGTCATCCTCTACCTCGGGCGCGACGCCGACATAGCGCCCCGGCGTCAGGCTGTAATCATTCGCAGCCAGTTCCGCGTGATCCACCAGCTTGACCAGCCCCTGCACATCGCGCAGCACGCCATCGGGGAAGCGCGACAACAGCCAGTGCGCCTGTCCTTCGAAATAGCGGAACCGTTTCAGGCTGCCCGTCACCACCAGTTGCATCGCAGGATCACCGGTCAGCGCCACCCGCGCCTCTGCCACCGCCGCCAGCAGCTTTTTCCCCTCGGCCGCCAGTTTCCGCAACTCGGCCGTCACTCGCCTGGCGGCGGCCTCGCTGGTCTGCGCCTCGATCTGCCGTTCGCCCTTGGCCACCAGCGCCTCTTGCGCCTTTTGCAGCAGCTTTGCGGCCGCGTCGATTTCCTTGATCAGCGCCTTGGCCTTGTCGCCCACCGGCTGCATCACCGACAGCCGCGCATTCAGTGCGCCGATCTCGACCGGGGCCGCGATCAGGTTTGCGGCCGCCGTGGCGAAGGCGTCGCAATCCGCGCGCAGGTGCCCTGCTGCCTCCGTCAGGGTGGCATCCTCCAGATGCCCGGCGAAGAAGGCCGCGCAGGCATCAACCGCCGCCAGCAGGTCGGAGAAATCCGCGCCCTCAGCCTCGGCCCGCGCGGTTTCCAGATAGTCCCGCACAAGGGCGGTGAAGCGGTCGGTCTGCCCTCGATAGAGCCAGGTGATGGCCGTCAGGTTGCGCATCTGTTCGGGCGAGAAGTCATAGACCTTGCGCGTGACCTTCCGGAACACATGCCGCGCATCCAACATCAACACCTTGTCGCGCAGGTGGTCAGGCTTGGCCTTGTCGAAGAACCACAGCTCGCAGGGCACAGTGCGGGTGTAGAAGAAGTTGCCCCGGATCGCGATCATGATGTCGACATCGCCGGTCTTGACCAGCGCCTGACGGACATCCGCCTCTTTCCCGCCCGCGGAGGAGGCCTGCGAGGACATGACGATCCCCGCCCGCCCACGCGGCGACAGGTAGGAATGGAAGAACGACATCCAGATGTAGTTGCCGTTCGACACCTTGCCGCCCTTGTTGACGCCGGGCAGGCCGAAGGACAGGCGCTTGTCATCCTTGATCTTTTCGGCGTCGATCTCGTCGACGTTGAAGGGAGGGTTGGCCATGACGTAGTCGAAGGGCCCGTGATCCTTGTGGGGGTCCTCGTAATAGCTGATCGCCTTCTGGATATCGCCCTCCAGCCCGTGCACGGCGAGGTTCATCTTGGCCAGCCGAATGGTGGTGGGGTTCTTTTCCATCCCGTAGAAGGTCAGGCGTTCGTTCGGGTTGGCCTTCATCGCCTCGACGAAATGCGCCGACTGCACGAACATGCCGCCCGAGCCGCAAGCGGGGTCGATCACCTTGCCGCGGGTGGGTTCGATGACGTTGACGATGGTTTCGACGATGCTGACGGGGGTGAAGAACTCGCCGTTGTCATGCGCCTTCTGGTCGGCAAACTGGGTCAGGAAGTATTCGTAGATGCGGCCGAAGACATCGCCATCGGCCCTTTGAAGCGCCGGGTCGTTGAAAATGCGTAGGACCTGGCGCAGGACCGTATCGTCGAGTTCCGCGTATTCCTGCTTGGGCAGCAGGCCCTTGAGGGTCTCGTAATCCTCCTCGATGCATTCCATGGCGGCGATCAGGGCGGTCGCGGCGCTTTCACCTTCGGGCAGGCTGACCAGCATGTCGAACTGGGCCTCGGGGCGCAGGAAGATGGACCCACGGCGTGAGAAGTCCTCCTTGGTCAGTGCGCGCACGACACCACCCCGACTCGGCAGCGTCGGTATGATCTCGTCGCGTACCTTCAGGAACCGGGAGAAGGCATGACGCAGAAAGATCAGGCCCATCACTGGCATGAAGTACTCATTGCTGGCGAAGTTCGAATTCGCGCGAAGGGTGTCTGCCGAGCCCCAGAGGCGCTTCTCGATACTGTTGATCTGTTCCAAGAGCGTACCTCTGTTGTTCAGTTGGCTGTGTTGGCTATAGCGCGCGGTTGCCCGGCTAGGCCAGTCGGGAGGATGTGTTTGATACAGCGATTCAATGCTTTGGCAGCATCGCGCCCCCTGAGGGCAGGAGTAGCAGGAGTTGGCTTGTCATGTCATGTGACCAGCAATACCTCCCCGTCATCCAGCCGCTTGACGTAATCTACGGCCGCTCCGTTCCAGTGGTAAGCAAAGTGCGCTCCCTGCCCAGGGATCGGGATGACGTCAGGCCAGAACACGGCAATGCAGTGCCCGCCCGGATAGCGGACGCTGGGCCAGGTGATGCCGTTCGATCCGGCCGCGCGGCGCTCGGCGCCGAAGACCTGCGAGGGCCGGTAGTCGTCGGGATCGAGCAGGTCGGCGCGCCCGGTGGCGTCGTCCAGATCGGCATCGACGGACCCGATCAGCTCGCGGAACTGGGAGGTCCAGCCGGGAGCCTCCTCCGTGGCCCGCATGAAGCGGGCGTGGTGATGAATGGTCTCGGCGATGGCCACCTCGGTCCTGTCGCCCGCATAGTCAAGGCCGAAGCTGCCATCCGAGAACCGACCGGGGCGCAGGGGCGAGCAATGCACGAAGGGCGCCATG
>SLDH01000096.1 GCA_007125415.1 Roseovarius sp. | reverse complement strand
GGCGTAAAAGCCTCGTTCTACGTAGGAAAAGACGCGGTGCGCCGCACCCACGCGGACACGCCCAGTTTCCGAGACGGCGTCTGCGAAAGACAGCGTTTCGACCCCTCGGGCAGTCTCCATCTTCCATTGCGACAGGGCTCTGAAAACCGGATGTCGTAAAATTATGATGATCCTGATCTCCGGGTTGTAGCTGAACAATCTTTCGATCGCCTGAGGCCAGTACATGTAAATTGGCGTTGCCTCTCCCCACAGGCAGTCCGGCGAGCAACCGTCAAAAGCCCTCCTACGCCAATCGCGATGCTGGGTATCGAAGATGTGAAGCTCTTTGGGTTTCGAACAGCAGATATCAGGATGCCGGGAAAGTTTGTCATGCAGTGCGGTCGTTGCACTTTTCTGTGCGCCCGCGATGACAAAATCCATGAGCTTCCCTTCAGCCCGTCTCACTGTCCCACTCCCAGCCTTTCACCAACACCGCCGCGTGCCTGCAGCGGGCGCCACCAGGCCTCGTTTTCCAGATACCACGCCACCGTGCGCGCCAGCCCTTCCTCGACTGTCACCGACGGCCGCCAGCCCAGTTCCTGCCGGATGCGTGCAGGGTCGATCGCATAGCGCGCGTCGTGGCCCGGCCGGTCGGTCACGAAGGTGATCTGCTCGGCATAGGAACCCTTCGGGCGAGGGCGCGTCTCGTCGAGGATGGCGCAGAGCGCGCGCACCAGCTCGAGATTGCTGCGCTCGTTCTCGCCGCCGATATTGTAGCTGCGCCCCACCGCACCGCGCTGCACCACAAGAAGCAGCGCCTCGGCATGATCTTCCACATAGAGCCAGTCGCGCACATTGGAGCCATCGCCATAGATCGGCAGCGGCTTGCCCGCGAGCGCGTTGAGGATGATCACCGGGATCAGCTTTTCGGGGAAGTGATAGGGCCCGTAATTGTTGGAGCAGTTGGTCATCACCACGGGCAGGCCATAGGTTTCGTGCCAGGCCCGCACGAGGTGATCGGAACTGGCCTTGGAAGCCGAATAGGGGCTGCGCGGATCATAGGGCGTGTCTTCGGTGAACTTCACCGCCGGGTCGGGCGGCAGCGAGCCGAAAACCTCATCCGTCGAGACATGGTGAAACCGGAAGCTCTCGGGCCGCCCCTCTGCCACCCAGTAGGCGCGCGCGGCCTCCAGCAGATTGTAGGTGCCGGTGATGTTGGTGTCGATGAAATCCCCAGGCCCGTCGATGGAGCGGTCCACATGGGATTCCGCAGCCAGATGCATCACCGCATCGGGCCGGTGGGTGGCGAATACCGCGTCGAGCGCGGCCCGGTCGCGGATATCGGCATGCACGAAGGAGTAACGCGGACTGTCGGCCACAGTGGCCACATTCTCCAGACAGGCCGCATAGGTCAGCGCATCGAGATTGACCACGTGATGCCCCGCCGCGATCGCCTGCCGCACCACCGCCGATCCGATGAACCCCGCGCCGCCCGTGACCAGAAGTTTCATGCCCGTCCCTCCCATGTGAAGGGCGACTCGAACGCCGCCAGCGGCGGGGCGGCGGCATCCTTGTCGCTCAGAAGCGCCTCCCCGGCGGCGATGCCCCAGTCTATGCCGCAACTGTCCCAATGCACGGCACCGTCACAGTCGGGGGCGTAATAATCGCTGCATTTGTAAATGATCTCGGTGTCGGGGACGCGCGTGACGAAACCGTGCAGGAAGCCTTCGGGAATGAGCAATTGCCGGCCGTTCTCGAAGCTCAGCTCATAGCCCACCCACTGCCCGTAGGTGGGCGAGCCGCGGCGGATATCCACCGCCACGTCATAAAGCACGCCGCGCCCGCAGCGCACCAGCTTGGCCTGCGCATGGGGCGGCGACTGGAAATGCAGCCCCCGCACCGTGCCGGCCTGCGCCGAAAGCGAATGGTTGTCCTGCACGAAATCGATGTGGATCCCGTGCTCTGCCATCCGCGCGCGGTTCCAGCTTTCGCTGAAGAAACCGCGCGTATCACCGTGACGCTTCGGCGTAAGCAACAAGATGCCGGGCAGGGCCGTGGTCTGAATCTCGAGCATGACAACGGATCCCTCAAATTTCTCTGGCGGCACGCTACATCACTTCCCAACCAACCAAAAGAGCCCCCAAACCACGCCCCGCATTTCTCTCAAATGCCGCCCGGACCGTCGGACCAGGCCCGCAAGCTGCTGCGCGCTTGCAAGGCGCGGTCCGGGCTGGCAAAAGGCCCGGAACAGCCAGTTTCCAGCGCTGGCCATGCGGGATGTGAACGGGAATGCCGGGTGATGTTTGACAGCGATACGGATGCGGCGGTGGATCGCATTGCCGAGAGCACGCGGGCCATATCCGCGCCGGAGAAGGATCAGCGCGGGCGGGCGCCGGAACCTTCATCGCGATCAGTCCGGGTGCCGCGCGTATGAAGACCGTCATATTCATTCCCGCGCGCTACGCATCCACACGCTATCCCGGCAAGCCGCTGGCCACCCTGCGCCAGCCCGATGGCACGACGAAGCCCCTGATCGAGATGAGTTGGGAGGCCGCCTGCGCCATTCCCGGTGTCGATGCCGTTTATGTCGCCACCGACGATGACCGGATCGCCGAGGCCACCCGGGCCTTCGGCGGCGATGTGATGATGACCTCGGAGCAGTGCGAAAACGGCACCGCACGCTGCGCCGATGCCCTGCGCGGCCTGGAGACACCCCCCGATCTGATCGTGAATTTCCAGGGCGACGCGCCGCTGACCCCGCCCTGGTTCGTTACCGCGCTGATCGACGCGATGCAGGCTGACCCCTCTATCGGCATGGCCACACCGGTCTTGCGCTGCGACGCGTCCACCTATGCGCATTTCACCGAAGACCGGAAGGCGGGCCGTGTCGGGGGCACCACGGCGGTGTTCGATGCACAGATGAACGCGCTTTACTTCTCCAAGGAGGTGCTGCCCTATATCGATCCCGGCAAGCTGCCCGATCCGATCCCGGTCTTTCATCATGTAGGTGTCTATGCCTATCGCCCGGAGGCCCTGCAGACCTATGTGGACACACCCGTCTGCCAGCTTGAAATGCTGGAGGGGCTCGAGCAATTGCGGTTTCTGCATGCAGGCGTGCCCGTGCGCTGTGTCGAGGTCGCATCCCGCGGCCGGGTGTTCTGGGAACTCAACAACCCCGAGGATGTCACGCGGATCGAAGCCGCACTGGAGGCACTATGATCGAAACCACCCCCGTGACCGTCGGCGATATCGCCATCGGTGGCCGGCACCCTTTCGTGCTGATCACCGGCCCTTGCCAGCTTGAGAGCCTCGAT
>SLDH01000242.1 GCA_007125415.1 Roseovarius sp. | reverse complement strand
GCCTGAAGCACATGGCTTTCGATGGGCAGGCGCATGCCCGCCAGTGCCGCCACGCGCCCCGATGAGCCGGCAACACACATCGCTACCTTGCGCGCGCGGATGGGGCCGCGCGTGGTCTGGACACCGCGGCAGCGCCCGCCTTCGATATCAAAGCCCGTGACCTCGCAATTCTGCAGAATGTCCACGCCCCGGCTGTCGGCGCCACGGGCATAGCCCCAGGCCACCGCATCATGGCGCGCGGTGCCGCCGCGCCGCTGATAGAGCCCGCCCTTGATCGGGAAGCGCGCATTGTCGAAATCGAGAAAGGGCAGTTCGCGGCGCAACTGTGCCTCATCGGCCAGTTCGGCATCGGCACCCGAAAGGAACATCGCATTGCCGCGCCGCACGAAGGCGTCGCGCTGGGCATCGGAATGAAACAGGTTCAGGATCGAGCGTTGCGACACCATGGAGTTGTAATTCGTGTCCTGCTCCAGATTTTCCCACAGCTTCATCGACATCTCATAGAAATGCTGGTTGCCGGGCAGCATGTAATTGGAGCGGATGATCGTGGTGTTGCGCCCGATATTGCCGGAGCCGAGCCAGCCCTTCTCAAGCACGGCGACATTGGTCAGGCCGAACTCCTTGGCGAGGTAATAGGCGGTGGAAAGCCCATGCCCGCCGCCGCCGATGATCACGATATCATATTCGGGCTTCGGATCGGGCTCGCGCCACGCCTTCTTCCAGCCGGTGTTGCCGGTCAGCCCCTGAAGAAATACCTTGAAGCCGGAGTAATGCATCACTTCGCCATCCCGCATGTCATTGCATACTGATCATCGCGTGTCGTTTTCGAATCGACTTGTCCAAAATAGTCATATACTTTTCTGTAATGGACAAGACTGGTTCAAACCCGCTGAAACGGCGCATCGGTGTGTTGCTGATCGACGGTTTTGCGATGATGTCTTATGCCTCACTGGTCGAGCCGATGCGCGCCGCCAACCTGCTGAGTCGGCGCAGGCTCTATGACATCATCCATGTGGGCCGCGCGCTGGAGCCTATCGCAAGCTCCGGCGCGGCCAGCGTGACGCCGCAGGCCCGCATCGGCGCGGAGATGAAGCTCGATTACCTTTTTGTCGTCGCAGGCGGCGACCCCACGGGTTTCAATCATGCGCCCACTTTCGCATGGCTGTCCCGGCAGGCGCTTGCCGGTGTGTCGCTGGGGGGCGTGTCGGGCGGGCCGATCATCCTTGCGCTTGCCGGGCTCATGACAGGGCGGCGCATGACCGTGCACTGGGAGCATGCCGCCGCCCTCGCCGAAATTTCACCGCACCTGCTGCTCGACCGTTCGCTTTTCGTGATCGACCGCGACAGGCTGACCTGCGCGGGCGGCACTGCGCCGATGGACATGATGCACGCGCTGATCACCCGCCATCATGGTGCGCCCTTTGCGCGCATGGTGTCGGACTGGTTCATGCATACCGAGATCAGGCCCTCTGTCGGTCCGCAGCGGGGCGGGCTGGTGGAGCGCGTGGGCTCGCGCAACGCCGCCATCCTCGAGGCGGTGCGCGCGATGGAGGCGAATGTGGCCGAGCCGCTCGATCTCGACGCGCTGGCCGGGATCGCCGGGCTTTCCCCGCGCCAGCTCAACCGGCTTTTCCGCGACAAGCTGGGCCGGTCCACCATGCGCTACTACCGCGATCTGAGGCTTGACAAGGCGCAGTCCCTGTTGCGCAACTCTTCGCTGTCGCTCACGGAAATCGCGCTGGCCTGTGGTTTTGCCTCCTCCTCGCATTTCAGCCGGGCCTATGCGGCCAGTTTCGGCCAGCCCCCCTCGGCCTATCGGTAAGGATTGCCCATGATGCGCTTCCCCAGATTTCTGCTCACGCTCGGCGTGGTTCTGGCCGTGGCCATCATTGCCGCCCGGCTGATCTTCGCGCTGCCCGATATCTCGGACCGTGCCGAGAGCATGGCGATTCCCGCCAGCCCGGACACGGAACCGGGCCAGCTGATCGACCGGGCAGGCGCGGAGCGGGCCGGCCCTTCGGGGGTGATTCCGCTGCAGGATTGCAATGACGCGCTGGCCAGCCGCCTCATGCTGGCCGACAGTGCCGAAGCCACGATCGACCTGCAATAGTACATCTGGCATGATGACACTTCGGGCATCCTGCTGCTGGACGCCCTGCACCGGGCCGCGCAGCGCGGTGTGCGGGTGCGGCTCCCGCCCGTGGAATGGATGCTGTGAAGGCGTGAATCCGTCAGCGCAAAGGCTGTTCGCGCAGGCGGCTTGTAACATGCCCCTGAACCAGCTTAGGTTACGGCAAACACGCTGACAGGAGGGCGCGATGCATATTCTGGTGCTGCAACATGAACGTGTCGGACACCCCGGCATTTTTCGCGATTTCCTGCGTGAGGACGGACATACCTACGTTGCGATCGAGTTGGATGAGGGCGAGTCGCTGCCCGAGAGCATGGAGGGCTACGACGCGCTGTGGGTCATGGGCGGCCCCATGGACACCTGGCAGGAAGATATACACCCCTGGCTTGTTGCCGAAAAGGCCTTTATCCGGGATGCCGTGCAGGAAAAGGGCGTGCCCTATCTGGGGTTCTGCCTTGGCCATCAGCTTCTGGCGGAGGCACTGGGCGGCAAGGTCGGCCCGTCCAAGACCCCGGAAATCGGGGTCATGGATGTCTATCTGACCGAGGCGGGCGCGTCGGGCGTGTTCTTTGACGGGCTGCCGGAGAAATTCGATTGTCTGCAATGGCATTCGGCTGAGGTGACCGAACTGCCGCCGGGTGCGCAGGTGCTGGCGACCTCGCCCGATTGCGCGGTGCAGGCGCTGAAATGGGGCACACGGGCCTTTTCGACCCAGTTTCATATCGAGATCGAGTCCGACACGGTTCAGCTTTGGAACAACATTCCCGAGTACGCAGGCGCGCTGGACAAGGCCATCGGCAAGGAGAACGTGGACAAGCTCGAGGCCGATTGCGCCGACCGGATGGAGACGTTCAACGCAATGGCGGAGCGGCTCTATATCAACTGGTTGCAGGCCACGGCGAAAACCTGAGGAAATTGGCAGGCAGCCCCATGGCGTTGCGCGTTGCAGCCGGGGCATACCTCGCTTA
The DNA here is from genome assembly GCA_007125415.1 of Roseovarius sp. Classification (GTDB taxonomy): domain Bacteria; phylum Pseudomonadota; class Alphaproteobacteria; order Rhodobacterales; family Rhodobacteraceae; genus Roseovarius. The sequence continues at coordinate 9,103 of SLDH01000242.1, read as the reverse complement.
ACGTGCCGTTCGCAGGTATTTCTGACGGCGGGTTATCACCGATTGGAATGACAAAGGGGCAGCAGTGAAACATTCGCTTCCGCGCGCGCGCGATCCCTTCGAGATGCTTCAGAATGCTCTTGATGAGGGCTGGTCGCCAATTGCAGAAATCCCGCTGGCCGGTGAGGGTGTCTTCACGGTGCTGACCTATTCTGGCCTGATCCGGCGCGCCTATAATCGCCGGATCGTCCGTCATTACCGCAAGGCCGATTCCTGGGGCCCGGCCCGCGCCACCGTGATCGCCGTCGAAAGCGGGAATTACCTTGCCGCCATCGCCTGGCGGTGGGACTGAGAGGAGCCGGCCGCCATCGCTGGGGATATGGCGATGCGTATTCGCGGGTTCCTCATGTTGCTGACGCGCGGGTCAGAGACAGGCGTGCGGTTTCCAGATGATCCTTCATGATATTCGCCGCACGTTCGGGCTCGCGGGTGCGGATCGCATTGAGGATCTGCCGGTGCTGGGTGTTGTAGAGTGTGATCGTCGCCTCATCGAGGGTGAGATGGCGCATGCGTGTCCAGTCATCCTGGCCACGCACATTGCCGATCTGATCCAGAATCCAGATCAGAAGGCCATTGCGCGTGCTGTCGACCAGCGCGCGATGGAAGGCCGTATCCGCCTCCGAGAAGCGAATCGGATCGTGGACACATTCCTCCATTTTCTGGCAGAGCGCGTCCATCGCGTCGAAATCGGCCCTGCGCCCGTGCAGCACGGCCAGCCGGCAGATATGCGGCTCGAGCGCGAATCGGGTATCCATCAACTCGAGCGGCGTGGCGTTCTCGATGGCATTCGCTGCCGTCTCCTCGCGTTGATGCACCACATAGGTGCCGCTGCCGGCGCGAATTTCGACAAAGCCTTCCTGTTCCAGTTGCATGAGCGCCTTGCGAACCGTTCCGCGCGCCGCGCCGTAAGTTTCCGCCAGCAAACGCTCGGACGGCAAACGGTCATGAAGTTGAAGAATCCCCTTGGAAATTTCGCGCCGCACAAGCGCTGCGATATCGGAAGCACCCAGTTTTTGGTCAATCATCGCATTCATCTGCCGCCTCATCACTTGTTTGCACCAAATTTATACCAATAAAAATGGTTTGGCAAATAAATCCTGCTTATTGGATCAAAAGCGGTTGACTTTTGGCGTCACCAAGGGAAACAATTCAGGGCAGCCAGCCGCACGTGCCAGCGTTGTGACGAGCGGCCTGCAACACCTTCACACCGCCGCAAGGGGCGAAAGACCCCGGATGCGGCCCAACGGACAGGGAGAGTTGAATTGGCCGAAACCGATCTTGAAAAGTTTGTCGAAGCGGAAGGGCGCGCCGAGAAGATCAAGGAAGTGCGCAAGATGATCGATGCGAAAGGCATCGAGTATCTCTATCTGCAGTTCGTGTCCGTGACGGGTAAGATCATGGGCAAGGGCATCCCCGCGGATCACTGGGAAACCGTTGCCATGAAAGGGTTCCAGCTGGTCTATGGGGCCACCATGAACCTCTTTCTCGACCGGGCCGGCAATTACCTTGGCTACGGTCCGGAATCGGCCGAGCTCATCGGCATTCCCGAGCCGGAAACCTTCATGCAGCTTCCCTGGGCGCCGCAGATCGGGCGGTTTTACTGCACACTCTTTCGCAACCGCGAAGAAAAGGAAAATCCGGGTGGCTTCCTGACCGCGGATTGCCGTGGTAACCTGCGTCGCCTGCACGAGGAGTTCCAGAAAAAGCACGGCCGCTCGCTGCGCATCGGCACCGAGCCCGAGATGATGTGGCTGAAGTTCGATGAGAACGGCAATCCAGGCCCCGGCTACTCGAAGCCCTATTGCTATCACATCGACCAGTTCGAGTCGCTGCGCCCCGTATCGATGCAGGTGATCAAATATTCCCGCCAGATGGGCCTCGACATGATTCAGGGGGACCATGAGGATGCGCCCGGGCAGCTTGAGTTGAACTGGATGTTCGACGATGTGCTGCGCAACGCCGACCGCCTCACCACCTATCGCCAGATCTGTGCGCAGGTGGCGCGCGAGAACGGCATCTTCGCCTGTTTCATGTCGAAGCCGTTCATGGGTGTCTCCGCCAATGGCTGCCACCACAACATGAGTCTCTGGCGCGGCGGCGAGGATCAGTTCGTCAAATGCGGCAACGATCCTGACGATCTGCCGGGGATGCGCGAAAACTACATGTATGTGAAAGGTGGCGAGAACACTTTCATGCCCGATGACGACGATCCGCAGATGCCCGGCAAGGAAGGGCTCGAGGCGATCGGCGGCGTGGTGCATCACCTTCAGGCGCTCACGGCCATCGGCTGCTCGACGGTCAACTCCTATCGCCGGCTCTGGGATACCGGCTTCTGGGCGCCGGTCTTCTCCGATTGGGGTTTCCAGAACCGCACCACGGGCCTGCGCGTCTCGGCGCCGGGCCGGTTCGAGTATCGCTCGGTGGACAGCATGGTGAACCCCTATCTCATGGGCTCCACCCTGCTTGCGGCCATGGATGACGGGATCGAGAACAAGCTCGATCCGGGCGCGCCCGAAGAGCGCAACATCTATGCGGCCATCGAGGCGGGCAAAGAGGTCAAGAAACTGCCGATGTCGCTCGGCGAGGCGCTCGGGTTCCTCGAAAGGAGCGAGGTGGTGCAGCGCGGGCTGCCCGGCGAAATGTATCGGCTCTACCACGAGTACAAGTCCGACGAAGTTGCAAGATTCATGTCCACCGTCACCGAGTGGGACAATGAAACCTACATGGAATGTCTGCCCTGAGGCGTTCCATTCTCGGGTGGCGGATCGCAAGGGTCCGCCGCCCATTTTCAGACGGGATATACACACTCAAACCGTGAAGGAGGCGCGCCAGGATGTGCGGAATTGCTGGATTGATTCACAAGGGCAAAAGCTCGGCTGTCGGCTCTGAAATGACAGCCATGCTTCAGGCTCTGAAACACAGGGGGCCCGATAGCACCGGCTATGCGGTCTACGGCACCCCGACCAAGGGCGACTACATCATGCGCCTGAAACTCGCCGAGGCCGAAGACATGGAAAAGGGCCGCGGCGTTCACAAGATGATCGAGGATCGCATCACGGCCGTCGAGGAAGTACTGGCCGAGCATGGGGCCGTGATCAAGTCGAAGGACGCGCCGCGCGAGTATTCGCTGCGCTATGTGCTCACCATCGCCGGTGACGGCAACCTGGGCGAAATGGCCGAGCATATCGAAGAGACCGAAGGTGTCGAGATCCTGTCGATGGGCAACGGTCTGGAACTCATCAAGGATCTGGGCGATGCCTCGGTCGTGTCCGAAGCCTATGGCCTGAACGACTTTCAGGGCACGCACGCCATCGGTCATACCCGAATGGCCACGGAATCGGATGTGGATATCAAATCCGCGCACCCCTACTGGGCGTTTCCCTACAACGATGTAAGCGTCGTCCATAACGGCCAGATCACGAATTACTGGATCATGCGCCGCGAGATGGAACGCAAGGGCCATCGTTTCATGTCCAATTGCGACTCGGAGTTGCTGGCGGTCTACACGGCGCACAACCTCGCCAATGGCGTGAGCCTTGAAGACAGCCTGCGCAGGTCCATCCAGGAAATCGACGGTGTTTTCACCTATCTCGTGGCCACCAGGGATCAGCTCGGCATGGCGAAAGACACGATGGCCGCAAAGCCGCTCGTGCTCTATGAAAGCGATGATCTGATCGCCATGGCCTCCGAGGAGGTCGCGATCCGGGCGATCCTGCCTCATGAAATCGACACGACAGACCCTTATGACGAGGAGGTTCGGGTATGGCAAGCGTAAGCGACGCAGAACTCAAACAGATGACCCAGGACGAGCGCGCAAAAGCGCTCGGCATGACCACCGAACAGCTTTCGGGCCAGTCGCTCTATGTGGAGTTCGACCCCGACGCCGAAGAGCGGTTCACCTATCCCTGGGCGCCGGATGTGGACTTCAACAAGCGCACCGAGGTGGATTGTGACGGCATGACCACCACCGAGGTGAACACGAAGATCCGCGCGCTGATGCAGGAAGGCTACGGCACCGTTGTGCTGCAGAATCCGCGCGGCATGCACTCGCTGGGTGTGGGCATCCTCAGCCGCCTCAACCTGATCATCGAAGGCTCCACCGGCTACTTCGCCGTTGGCCTGATCGACGGTCCGAATGTGCGCATCAGCGGCCGGGTGGGCTGGTCCTGCGGTGAGAACATGATGTCCGGCACGATCATGATCGAGAAGAATGCGGGCTCCACCTTCGGTGCGGCCATCCGCGGCGGTGATCTTGTCTGCCGTGGCTCGGTCGGCTCGCGGACGGGCATCGACCAGAAGGGCGGCACCATCATCGTCGGTGGCGACACCGGCGCGCTTTCGGGCTTCATGATGCAGCGGGGCCGGATGGTGGTTTGCGGCAATGCCGGCAAGAACCTCGGGGATTCGATGTATGATGGCACGATCTTCGTGGGCGGCGAGATCAAGTCGCTCGGTGTGGATGCTGTCGAAGCCGAATTGACCGATCTCGACAAGGCCTGGCTGACGCGCAAGCTCACGCAATACGGCCTGATGCCCGAAAAGGGTGTCGATCACTTCACCAAGATCGTCGCCGGCAAGCAGCTCTGGAACTATGACAATCTGGAACCCTCCGAGAAGAAACTCATTCTCTAAACCTGGCCCCGGCCTCGCCGCGACGTCTTGCGGGGCCGTGCCTTTCTGCAATGTGAAAGGAAACTCAAATGGCTGACGGAGATCTGCCCAAGAAACCCGCGCTTGCGCGCGACGTGAATCGAATTGGCGACAGCTTCATCTTCCCGCCACGGGTGATGGATGACATCCACATCAAGTCCGAACTGGGCCGGTACCGGATGCGGGGCTTCTCGCTCTTCAAGAAAATCCCGCATTGGGATGACCTGACCTTTCTGCCCGGCACGCTGACACGCTTCGTGATCGAAGGCTATCGCGAGAAATGCGAAACCAAGACGGTAATCGGCCCGCGTGCGAAGAAGCCGCTGGAACTTGATATTCCGGTCTATATCACCGGCATGAGCTTCGGCGCGCTGAGCTATGAGGCCAAGACCGCGCTCGCACGCGGCGCCACCATGGCCGGAACCGCCACCTGCTCGGGCGAGGGCGGGATGATCCCTGACGAACGCCGCTACAGCTCCAAGTGGTTCTATCAGTGCATCCAGTCGCGCTATGGCTTCAACCCCAATCACCTCGTGCTGGCCGATGGCTGCGAGTTCTTCATCGGACAGGGCTGCAAGGTGGGACTCGGCGGGCACCTGATGGGTCAGAAAGTGACAGATCAGGTTGCGGAGATGCGTTCGCTTCCTGCCGGTATCGACCAACGCTCGCCCGCTCGGCACCCCGACTGGCTGGGCCCCGACGATCTGGCGCTCAAGATCCAGGAAATCCGCGAAGCGACGGATTGGCAGATCCCCATTCAGCTCAAGCTGGGGGCAAGCCGTGTCTATGATGACGTGCGCATGGCCGTGAAATGCGACCCCGACAGCATCTATATCGACGGAATGGAAGGCGGCACGGGCGCAGGCCCGCACCTTGCCACCGAAGATACCGGGGTGCCGGGCATGGCCGCCATCCGTCAGGCGCGCCGCGCCATCGACGATCTGGGCAAGCGGGGCGACATCACGCTGATCTATGCAGGCGGTATCCGCAACGGTGCCGACGTGGCCAAGGCCATCGCGCTGGGGGCAGATGCCATCGCCATCGGCCATTCGGCCATGATGGCGCTCAACTGCAACAAGGACATCCCCGAGGCGAACTTCCCCGAGGAGATCGGCGCGGAGCCCGGCTACTGCTATCACTGCCACACGGGCCGCTGCCCTGTGGGCGTGGCCACGCAGGACCCGAAGCTGCGCGAGCGGCTTGATCCGGATGCGGCGGCCGAGCGTGTCTACAACTTCCTGCACACGCTCACCATCGAGGCGCAGCTTTTCGCCCGCGCCTGTGGCAAGACCTATCTTCACAGCCTCGAGCCTGAAGATCTGGCGGCGCTCACGATGGAAGCCTCGGCCATGGCGGGTGTGCCCCTTGCGGGTACGAACCACACCGTGGGTATCGAAGATTACCACCACCTCTAAGGGTAACGCGCGGCCCTGCGTAGGCGCAGGGTCGCACCCTCTGAAAAGGAGACTACAATGGCTGGAACACAGTATCGCGGCTCCGAGATCAAGGATGTCGACCAGTTCCTGAAGGATTCAGACGGCCTTGAATCCGAGCGTGAAAAGGAAATCGGCCAGCATATCGGCTATCGCTACGATGTGAACCTCGTCCCCGATTACAACCGCATCACCCCCTTCCTGCAGAAATACATGGAAGTGATGGGCTGGGACGATCTCAACTGGCTCGAAGATGTCCATATGGGCTATGAGGAAGGCTCGCCGGCGGTCTTTGACCGCAACAACAACGGCTGGGTGCGCGTCCCCGACTCGGTGGAGTTGCCGGACAATCAGCAGGATCGTGACATGATCGCGCGCGAATTCCTGATCAAGTTCCAGATGTCGGACCGGCACCCCTTGGTTTCGCTCAGGAAAGCCTACATGAAGTTCTGAGCGAAAAGGGAAGGTCATGCCCCGGATACTTGACGTCGCCTGCCTGCAGACACGCCCCATGCCCGAGTTCGGCTCGGCGCTGGACGAGGCGTTGCCACTGGCGCAGGCGGCGATCAAGGCGGGGGCCGACATTCTTTTCCTGCCGGAATATTGCGGCGGGCTGAAAACGAACGGCGCGGCGGTTGCACCCCCATCCGCCCCGCAGAGTGAACATCCGTTTCTGCTGGAAATGCAGCGCTTTGCGGCGGAGGCACGGGTATGGATCAATCTTGGTTCGATCGCGGTTGATGCGCCGGACGGCCGCATTCTCAACCGTGGCATCATGATCGACGACAGGGGCGCTGTCCGCAGCATCTATGACAAGATCAACATGTTCGACATCCAGCTGTCGGAGACGGAAATCTACCGCGAAAGCGACACGATCAGCCCGGGCAACCGCGCTGTCGTCCACGAGACACCTTTCGCACGGATCGGTCATACGATCTGTTACGATCTGCGCTTTCCCGAGCTGTTCCGTACGCTTGCGCAGGGTGGTGCGGAAATTCTCATCTGTCCGGCCGCCTTCACCCGCAAGACGGGCGAGGCGCATTGGCATGTCCTGAACCGGGCCCGCGCCATCGAGAATACGGCGTTTGTCATCTCGGCCTGCGCCATCGGTGATGTGCCGGGCGGCGGCGAATGCTTCGGGCACTCACTGGTGATCAACCCCTGGGGAGAGGTGATCAGTGATGGCGGCACCCTGCCGGGCGTGGTTCAGGCGCGCATAGATCTCGACATGGTGCCGGAGACAGCCCGTAAAATCCCATCACTTTCCCATGACCGGGCCTACACGCTGTTGGAAAATTCGAAGAAGGACGTCGCATGAGTTCGCTTGCCACTCAACTTGGGCAATCCTATTCCGATCATCCGCTCCGCGTGAGCTTCATGAAATGGCAATGCCGTGTGCGCCAGCTCAACATGCGAGAATCCGAAGGACGCCCTGACGATTCGATCATGCCGGCGGTCTTTCTTGACGGATCAGAGACGCCGCTTGGTCATATCATCACGCTCATGAACAAGGCACCGGGCTATTCCGTCACCCCCGAATTGCAGCATATGGCGCGCAAGACCCATGATCCGGCCCAGCGCCGTGCCGAGGCGCTGAAATTCCTGTCGGCCTCCTATTACCAGAAAGCGGCGGAATTTTCGGATGTGCTGACAGCAACCTTTCCGCCGGGCTCCGAAGGCGCCCTGACAATCCGGCGCGCACAAAGCTGCCGGTTGGTCTTCGAAGCCTACTCCCAGCGTTTCGATCTCAATTGCAAGGTCTGGAAGCTGGCCACGCACAACACGCTCTATCAGGCAACAATGGCCCATAACCGGTTGTTCAACCCGGCAATCCCTCCCGACACGATCGTCCTGGGCTTCGAGCCCGATTGGGGCACCAGCAGCAGCCAGAACCTCGGGCGTTGATCCGGAGGGTTGAGATCGAGCCCAAGCGCCTGTCGGACAGTCTGTTCCTTGCCCCTGCGCGGCTTGGTGCAGCTTGCCTCAAGGTGATCGATACTTACTCTGGCACAACGGTCAGAGCGGCTTGGCAAGCATAAAGCACAGTCGCACCAGCGTCCCGAGACGCCCACCCAGGGTCGGGCGCCACCCTCCTCTCGACGCAGAAACAGAGTGGGAAGAACAGTTTGCCTTGTTTTCCCAGCCTCCATTCGTTTTTCAGCAGCCTGCTGAAGGGTTGTTCACAGCCGCCGGGACAGGCTGCCGCGATAGGAGTGCGCCGCAACAGCCGTCGTGCAGCGGCACGGCGCGCGGTCCGTCAGCCGGATCGCCTTGGGGTCTGCGTGCCCCCGGACAGGGAAACAGAGCCACGCATCACCCGGGCGCTCCACCAGAAGATCAGCGGCGTGATCAGCACCGTGGGGCCGAGCCAGACCACCAGATCGGGCAGAAAGCGCAGATTGACCACCCCCGCCGCAGTGATCGTGGCGATGGTGCCCCCCAGCATCCGGCCCAGATGCCGCACGATGCGTGCCTTCCCCGTAATCGGCCCGAGTGCCCAGTCACGCCAATCGGACAGCGCGAGGGTCAGCCCGATGGACCCGAAGACCAAGATGATGATGGCCTCCGCACCGACATCACTGATCATGCCCCACACGCCCCATCCGATCATGCCGAGCCCGGCAAGAGCCATGATCCCGCCACCGGCATGATCTGCCATCCGGGGGCGGCCGTCACGCATCATCGCCGCGCGCCAGCCCGTGAAGACGAGATGGAGGCTGAACACCCCCACGGCGAAGAGAAACACGCTCGGATTGACAATCGCCAGCACAAGCGCGCTTGCGCCGGTCACCAGCATCGCCAGTGTGTAGACATTGCCCGACCGCCGGTGCAGCGCCCCGCCCTTGACGCTGCCCACAGCAAAACCCGCCGCGGCCAGAGCAATCGTTCCGGCAAGAATGTGAAGGAAAAGAAGTGCTTCGGTCATCGGTCTGTCCTCCCTGGTCTGATTGAGGTGCACCCATGCCGCCGGGGCTAGCGGC
>SLDH01000378.1 GCA_007125415.1 Roseovarius sp. | reverse complement strand
TTCGCTGGTGGTCTGGGCGATCCGAGACGGGCGCGATTGTGCCGAAGCGATCCTTGAGCGGCTCGACGCGTCGAAATCCGTGGCGGCGGAATAGTCCGCGAAAGAGAAACTCAGCCGCAAGGCAACACGCCAGCAGCCTTGGAAGGGTATGAAAAGCATGACGACATTCGATCACGACTGGGCCCGCACCGAAGCCGAAAAGCGCGAATGGCTCGCCGCACATGGGCTTTATGCGGAAGAGGAAGAGCATTCCTCCTGCGGCGTGGGGCTTGTGGTGGCGGTGGATGGAACCCCGTCGCGCCGTGTGGTCGAGGCGGGGATCGAGGCACTGAAGGCGATCTGGCATCGCGGTGCCGTGGATGCCGATGGCAAGACGGGCGACGGTGCGGGCATTCATGTCCAGATCCCTGTGCGCTTCTTTTACGATCAGGTGCGTCGCACAGGCCACGAGCCGCGCGAGGACAAGCTTATGGCGGTGGGTCAGGTGTTTCTGCCGCGCACTGATTTCGGCGCGCAGGAAACCTGCCGGATCATCGTGGAAACCGAAGTGCTGCGGATGGGCCATACGATCTATGGCTGGCGCCATGTCCCTGTTGACGTGAGCTGTCTGGGCGAGAAAGCCAACGCGACACGCCCCGAGATCGAGCAGATCCTCATCGCCAATGAAAAGGATCTCGATGAGGAAGCGTTCGAGCGTGAGCTTTATGTGATCCGTCGGCGGGTCGAGACAGCCGCGGCCGCAGCGGGGGTTGCCGGTCTCTATATTGCCAGCCTTTCGTGCCGCAGCATCATCTACAAGGGCATGATGCTTGCCGAACAGGTGAGCGAGTTCTACCCCGACCTGCAGGATGAGCGCTTCAAGAGCGCCTTTGCCATCTATCACCAGCGCTATTCCACCAATACCTTCCCGCAATGGTGGCTGGCGCAGCCCTTCCGGATGCTCGCTCATAACGGCGAGATCAACACGCTCAAGGGCAATGTGAACTGGATGAAGAGCCATGAGATCCGCATGGCAAGCGGCGCATTCGGCGATCTGGCGGAAGACATCAAGCCCATCATCAGCGGAGGAATGTCCGACTCTGCCGCGCTCGACGCGGTGTTCGAGGTGCTGGTGCGCGCCGGGCGTTCGGCGCCCATGGCCAAGACCATGCTGGTGCCCGAATCCTGGTCCAAACAGGCCGAGGAACTGCCCCAGGCCTGGCGCGACATGTATTCCTACTGCAATTCTGTCATGGAGCCCTGGGACGGCCCTGCGGCATTGGCCATGACCGACGGGCGATGGGTCTGCGCAGGGATGGACCGCAACGGCCTGCGCCCGATGCGCTATGTGCTGACAGGAGATGGTCTGGTGATCGCCGGATCCGAGGCTGGCATGGTGCCTGTTGACGAAAGAACGGTCAAGGAGAAGGGGGCGCTGGGCCCGGGCCAGATGCTGGCCGTGGACATGCAGAAAGGCGCACTTTATCACGACACCGAGATAAAGGACAAACTGGCGCGCGCGCTGCCCTTCGGCGAATGGGTGGGCAAGATCAACGATCTGGAGGAAAAGCTTTCTGGAATCACCGAGAGCGCGCTCTTTGACGGTGCCGAGTTGCGCCGCCGCCAGATCGCCGCAGGCTATACGATTGAAGAGCTTGAGCAGATCCTCGCGCCCATGGCCGAAGACGGGAAGGAAAGCGTGGCGAGCATGGGCGATGATACGCCCTCGGCCGTGCTTTCCAAACAGTATCGACCGCTCAGCCATTATTTTCGGCAGAATTTTTCGCAGGTGACCAATCCGGCGATCGATTCCCTGCGCGAATTCCGGGTAATGAGCCTAAAGACCCGCTTCGGCAATCTCAAGAACGTGCTGGATGAAAGCAGCAGCCAGACCGAGATCATGGTGCTCGACAGCCCCTTTGTTGCCAATGCCCAATGGGATGTGCTGATAGATCAGTTCAACACCGATGCAGTGGAGATCGATTGCAGCTTCACACCCGGCAAGGATGCGTTGAAGGACGGGCTGGAGCGGATCCGCGCCGAGGCCGAGGACGCGGTGCGTTCGGGCGCTGGACATCTGCTGCTGACCGATCAGCATCTGGGTGAGAACCGTATCGGCATGCCGATGATCCTGGCGACGAGCGCGGTGCACAGCCACCTCACGCGCAAGGGTCTGCGCACCTTCTGCTCGCTCAACGTTCGTTCTGCCGAATGTATCGATCCGCATTATTTTGCCGTGCTGGTGGGGGCCGGTGCAACGGTGGTCAATGCCTATCTCGCCGAGGACAGCATCGCAGACCGGATCAGCCGGGGGCTGATCGACGGTACGCTGACCGAGGCGATGGCGCGCTATCGCCGTGCCATTGATCAGGGCTTGCTGAAGATCATGTCGAAAATGGGCATTTCGGTCGTCTCCTCCTATCGCGGGGGGCTCAATTTCGAGGCGGTGGGGCTCAGCCGCGCGATGTGCGCCGAGTATTTCCCCGGCCTCACCAGCCGGATCAGCGGCATCGGCCTCACCGGTATCCAGACCAAGCTGGAAGAGATCCATCGCCGCGCCTTTGGTGGCGGGCAGGATGTTCTGCCGATCGGCGGGTTCTACAAGGCGCGCAAATCAGGCGAGACCCATGCCTGGGGCGCGCGCTCCATGCACATGATGCAGATGGCCTGCAATACGGGCAGTTTTGAAATGTGGACGCGCTACGCCCGGCAGATGCAGGAAAACCCGCCTATCCATCTGCGCGATCTTCTGGCAATCAAACCGCTGGGGGCACCCATTGAGCTCGATGAGGTGGAAAGCGTCACATCGATCCGCAAGCGGTTCGTCACCCCGGGAATGAGCCTCGGCGCGCTCAGCCCCGAAGCGCACAAGACGCTGAATGTGGCGATGAACCGCATCGGCGCACGCAGTGACAGTGGCGAGGGCGGCGAGGATCCCGCGCATTTCACGCCCGAACCCAATGGCGATAACCCAAGTGCGAAGATCAAACAGGTCGCCTCGGGCCGCTTCGGTGTGACGGCGGAATATCTCAACCATTGCGAAGAGCTTGAGATCAAGATCGCGCAGGGCGCCAAGCCCGGCGAGGGCGGGCAATTGCCCGGCATGAAGGTCACGGACCTGATCGCGCGGCTGCGTCATTCCACCAAGGGGGTGACGCTGATCAGCCCGCCGCCGCATCACGACATCTACAGCATCGAGGATCTGGCGCAGCTCATCTATGACCTGAAGCAGATCAACCCCGATGTGAAGGTCACGGTGAAGCTGGTGGCGCAATCGGGCGTCGGCACCATCGCCGCCGGGGTGGCCAAGGCCAAGGC
>SLDH01000141.1 GCA_007125415.1 Roseovarius sp. | reverse complement strand
GGCTCGTCGGGGCAATCATGCTCGAGACCAACGACGAATGGACGGTCGCGCGCCGATACATGAGTCTTGAAACCCTCGCGCGCGTGAACGACAATCCCAACATCAGGTTGCCCGCCGTGGCGACCTGATCAGATCTGGACCTTTCCGAAGGCCGGCGTTCTTACACCACGCCACGGGGCACTATCTCCGGCGGCGTAGATGTCGCGCTTGATAATGTCGGAGAGGATGTGATGCGTGCGACTTATTGCGCGATGAGGCCCTTCGGACGGATGGTCACGCTCATGGGGATAGCGGCAGATGATGCAGACCTGACCGCCTACAACATGAATCTGACCATCCATAGTGTGATGATGTTGACGCCAATGTGGCTTGGGCTTGAGCCTCGGCTTCGAGCGCAAACGCAGATCGTGCGCGACGCGCTGACACTCGTAGCGGAGGGTGCGCTGCGAATAATCCACTCCGGAACGTTTTCGTTCCACGAGGTGGCCGCAGCCCATGCCTATCTTGAGGCGGGTGAAGCCATAGGCAAGGTCACGCTGAAAATCGGGTGAGCCTTCCACGGCTGCAGGGGGCGCTTGCCGACAGCAAGCAGACTGGTCCGCGTTGACAGAGCTACAACCTCCTCTCCGTCTTGTCCGCATAATGGGCGTCGATGATCTCGATCGCTTCCTGCGCTGTCTCCACGAAACGGAACAGATCAATGTCTTCGGGGCTGATGGTTCCGGCATCCACCAATGCGTCCCAGTTGATGATCCGGCGCCAGAAATCTTCTCCGAAGAGAAGAAACGGTACATGCGCCATACGGTCCGTCTGGATCAGAGTCAGTGACTCGAACATCTCGTCCAATGTGCCGAAACCGCCGGGGAAACAGCAGATCGCCTTGGCTCGCATGAGGAAATGCATCTTGCGGATGGCGAAATAGTGAAAGTTGAAACAGAGGCCCGGGGTGACATAGGCATTGGGAGCCTGCTCGTGGGGCAGAACGATGTTTAGCCCGATGGAACTTCCCCCCGCATCCGCCGCGCCGCGGTTGCCGGCCTCCATCACACCCGGACCTCCCCCGGTGGCCACCACGAATTCCCGGCCATAGCTGGCCATGGATTTTTCGGTGATCAGCCGTGCGAATTCTCGTGCCTCGTCATAGTATTTCGACAATTCTGACAGGGTTTCGGTCCGCGCTCGGGCTTTCTCTGCGGGTTCCGGAATGCGCGCGCCACCGAAAAGGACCACGGTGCTCTGGATGCCGCGCTCATTTAGAATCATCTCAGGCTTCAGCAGTTCCAGTTGCAGGCGGACCGGCCGAAGCTCTTCGCGACACATGAAATCGGGATCATTGAAGGCCAGCCGATAGGCCGGAGCGCGGGTTTGCGGCGTTTCGGGAACCTGTTCGGCAGTGCGGCGATCGGTTCCGGAATCACGGAACTGGCTATGGCGGTCTTCTGTCATTGAACTATCCTTTGCCGAGGTGGCGAAGGCCTATCGCTTTGGCCATCCAAAGAAAAGCCAAACGCGACTTCACGCTTCATTTTGCCCACAATACTCCCGCCGGAGGCCAGGAAAATTCCCATGAATTTTCTTGCTTCTTCTCAAACGGCGGCAGCGGCTTTCAGCCCATCCAGCACGGCCTCCTCGGCTGTGCGGGGCGCAAGACAATCCCCGATCAGATGCAGCGGCCGGCCGCCCAGCGTCTCTGCCAGCGCGTCATTCGGGGCATTGGCCTGAGCGAGCACAAGAGTGTCGACATCCTCCATCAACAGGGCCTCACCCGAGACCGTGTGCTGGAAATAGACCGTATCCGCATCCGCGCCGAAAAGGCGCGCATAGGGAAGGATCTCCACGCCGAGGCGATGCAGGCGCGCGATCATGCTGTCGCGCACATAGGATTGAATCAATTCGCCCGCATGAGGCCCTGTCACGGCAAGACGCACGCGGCAACCCGCGGCGGAGAGCTTCTCGGCAAGTCCAAGCCCGACCCAGTCGCTCCGCCAATCGGCGATGACAACCGAGCCGCCGGGATTCACCTCATTGCGCAGCACTGCCCAGGCATCGGTCACATGTGCGCCCTCTTCGGCTTCGACGCCATGGGGCCAGTGCGGCTGCGCGCCTGTGGCCATCAGAACGACATCCGGATCAAGCGCGTCGACAAGGGCCGCATCGGCAAGGGTCTTGAGCTTCACTTCGACACCGGCAAGCTCCATCTCGCGGGTCAGATTGGTGATGATGCCGCCAAATTCCGCGCGGCCCGGCAAAAGCTGCGCAAGGCGGGCCTGCCCGCCAAGATGCGCTTCGGCCTCCACCAGTGTCACATTGTGCCCGCGCGCCGCCGCGACTGACGCCGCTTTCATTCCCCCCGGCCCGCCGCCGATCACCAATACCCGTCGTGGCGTCTCTGCTGGAGTCAAACTGCCAAAGGTGAGCTCACGCCCGGTTTCGGGATACTGAATGCAAGAGATCGGCACACCCTTGTGAAAATGGCCGATACAGGCCTGATTGCAGCCGATGCAGGCGCGGATATCGTCAAGCTTGCCAGCCTCGGCCTTTGCGGGCATTGCCGGATCACAGATCAATGCCCGGGTCATGCCGCACATGTCGGCAGCACCGGAGGACAGGATCTGCTCGGCGATCTGTGGCTGGTTGATCCGGCCCGTGACAAAGACCGGCATGGAAACGCGCTCTTTCACCTGCGCCGCAAAAGGCGCCACATACCCCGGTGTCTCGAACATCGGCGGCACGATATGGATCGAGGCGCCGAGACTGGCCGAACTGCCCGCAACCACGCTGACATAATCAAGCGCGGGCTCCAGCGCCGTGATCGCCTCGAGCGTCGCCGATTCGGTAAGTCCCCGCGGATCCCGCTCGTCACCCGAGATGCGCATGCCGACGACGAAGCCTTCACCACCCCCTTCACGCGCGGCGGCAATAGCCTCGGACAGAAAGCGGCGGCGATTGGCGTCACTGCCGCCATATTCATCCTCGCGCCGGTTGACCGAGGGATTGAGAAACTGCGCGGGCAGATACCCGTGGCTTGCCACGATCTCCACTCCGTCGGCGCCGGCCGCGCGCACCCGGGCGGCACCGGCACGATAGCCATCGATGATCTCGCCGATCATCTCCACCGATATGGCGCGCGGAATGGTGCGAAAGCGCTCGCTTGGTGAATTGGAGGGCGCATAAGCCACCGTGGTCGTGCCGTCGCTGCCTTCCATGATCTCGCGGCCCGGGTGGAAAAGCTGCACGAGCATCTTGCAGCCTTCGGCATGCACGGCATCAGCAAGTTTGCGCAGGCCAGGGATACATTCGTCATCTGTGGCCATCAGGATATGCGAGGTGTAGCGCGCGGTCTCGTGGACCCCGGCCACCTGCACGACGATCAGCCCGGCACCACCCCTGGCTCGTGCCGCATGATAGGCGATCAGCTCATCACTGACGAGCCCGTCATGCGGCAGGCAGGTGTCGTGCCCGGTGGAGATGATGCGGTTCTTGACCGTCATGGGGCCAATGCGGAGTGGGGAGAAGAGTGTGGGGCAGGATACTGACATGCGCCTGACCTTAGTAATTTGATACAGGTGTTCAATCAAATTCGTCACGCTCCTGATTGCACTGCCGGCATCTGGCTCCTATAGGCTTCCTCCGAGTCAAAAACCCATGATCATCGGAGCTCTGTCATGTCAAACGCCCAGTTGGAAGCCGCCATCGAAGCCGCCTGGGAGGCGCGCGACGGCATCTCCCCCGCCACCACCGGTGAAACGCGTGACGCGATCGAGGCTACGTTGACAGCCCTCGATTCCGGCACGCTGCGCGTGGCCGAACGCGGCGAAACGGGTGAGTGGCATGTGAACCAATGGGCCAAGAAGGCCGTGCTGCTGGGTTTTCGCCTCAGGAACATGGAACGTCAGGACGGCTCGGTGCAGGGCGGTGCCTGGTGGGACAAGGTTGACAGCAAGTGGAAGGACTGGGGCGATGCCGAGTGGCAGGCCGCCGGTTTCCGCGCCGTGCCCAACTGTGTAGTGCGCCGCTCGGCCTATATCGCGCCGGGCGTGGTGCTGATGCCGTCCTTCGTGAATCTGGGGGCCTATGTGGATACGGGCACCATGGTCGATACATGGGCCACCGTGGGCTCCTGTGCGCAGATCGGCAAGAATGTGCACCTCTCGGGCGGGGTCGGGATCGGCGGTGTGCTGGAGCCGATGCAGGCGGGCCCCACGATCATCGAGGACAATTGCTTCATCGGCGCGCGGTCGGAGGTTGTAGAAGGGTGCATCGTGCGCGAAGGATCGGTGCTCGGCATGGGTGTCTTCATCGGGAAATCCACCAAGATCGTGGATCGCGAGACCGGTGAGGTTTTCATGGGCGAAGTGCCGCCCTATTCGGTGGTCGTCGCGGGCTCCATGCCGACAAAGAACAACATCAACCTCTATTGCGCCGTGATCGTGAAGCGGGTGGATGCGCAGACCCGCTCCAAGACCGCGATCAACGACTTGCTGCGCGACTGACCGCGATGAGATTCACGTTTCTCGCCGTCGCCTTGCTTGTCATCATCTTTCTCGGGATGTGGCTGATGGAACGCTTTGCCCCCGATGATGCGCCGCTGGGGGAATTGCCGCTTGGCACGAGCATGGAGCGGGCATGACGCAGCACTCCGCCAGAGACGCCAGGAAACCATCGCGCCAGAAGGTTTATACGCTGCTCGTCGAAGCAGGCCGCAAGACTGGCGACGGCCTGCCCGAGGGCTGCACCGGGGCCGCGCTGCTGGTCTATGCCAGCGGTGTGGATGAGGCCGAGGCGGTGCGCGAGACGGTCGCCGTTCTCAAGCAGGCGGATATCGCGCCGCTCGATGTGACAGGCCACGGCACACTCAGCGAGCGCGAGGCCGAGGGCCACGAGATCAGCATGGAAGAGCGCGCGCTCATGCAGCGCGCCCTGGACGAGAATGCCGTGATCGTCTCGCAGGTCACGCCATTCTTCGACTAACAGGCTGCTGAGAAATGAACAGGGGTTGCAAAGGTGAGGGCAACAGTTCTTCCCCGCTCTGTTTCTACGTCAAGAGGAGGGCGGTGCCCGGCCCTGAGTCGGCACCTTGATACGCTGGGGCGACGGCACTTTATAGCGGTCAATTCCCTTATACCATGGTGCCATTTGCAACGTTGCAATGCGCCCTCCCTGGGGGAGGGCCGGGCGCCACCCGCGCTGGTCGCCCGGGCGAGACACTGGGGCAAGCGTGGCGCGGAAGAGTTTTCTGATTTGGTGTGCCTGGAGGGGAAAGTCGGGCACTTTTTCAGCAACCTGCCGAAGCGCAATCGCCCGGTTTCATCGTGGCAAATATTGGGCAAATCCCAAATCGCTTGATCCGGCCGGGATTGCGGCGGATAGTGCCCCATGCCCTTGCGTTTCACCCTGCGCCAACTGGAATATTTCGTCGCCGTGGGCGAAGCTGGCTCGATCGCGCTTGCGGCGGAGAAGGTCAATGTCTCCTCGCCGTCGATCTCGGCCGCCGTGTCGCAGATGGAAAGGGAGTTTGGCCTGCAGCTTTTCGTGCGCCGTCATGCGCAGGGGCTGTCGCTCACCCAGGCGGGACGCCAGTTCATGAGACAGGCGCAGGCCGTGCTGCGCGAGGCGGGCGCGCTCAACCGGCTGGCCGGTGAGATGCTCGGTCATGTGCAGGGGCCGCTGGCGGTGGGGTGTCTTCTGACTTTTGCGCAGCTGGTCGTGCCTTCGTTGCGCCGCGAATTCGAGGCGCGCTTCCCCGATGTGCAGGTCAGCCAGTTCGAGCGCAACCAGAACGAGTTGTTCGACATGCTGCGCCGGGCAGAGATCGATCTGGCACTGACCTATGAGTTGAACATCCCCCCCGATCTGCGCTTCATCCGGCTGGCCGCTTTGCCGCCCTATGCGATGCTGCCGCCCGATCATCCACTGGCTGGGCAGGGGGCTGTGACGCTGCGCGATCTGGCTGGTTATCCCATGGTCCTTCTGGATTTGCCCCATAGCGCGAACTATTTTCTCGGGTTTTTTGAAGAGGCGGGTCTGCGTCCGCGCATTGCCGAGCGCACCCGGGACATGGCGGTGATGCGCAGCCTCGTGGCTAACGGCTTCGGTTACGCCATCGCCAATATCCGCCCGCTCAGCGATACCGCGCCGGATGGCAGGAAGCTGAGCTTTCTGCCCTTCGTCGATCCGGTGCCGCCGCTCAACCTTGGCCTTGTGCTGGCGGAAGGGGCCGAGAACGTCCTGACCGTCGAGGCGTTCATGGCTCATTGCGCCGAATTCATTTCCGATGCGGCCATTCCCGGCATGAACATGGATTTGGCGCGTCTGGATGGCTCTGTTGCTTAAGCAAAACCTAAGCGGCGCTTTGTCAGCCTCAACTTGATCCCGGCCTGCAATTCTGGAAGCTGTGCTGCAGGCACCCCGAGAAGGAAACCGACCATATGCGCGATGCACGCTATGACATTCTGTTCGAGCCGATCCGGATCGGCCCGCTGACCGCAAAAAACCGTTTCTATCAGGTGCCTCATTGCAATGGCGGAGGGTATCGCGACCCGTCGGCGGCGGCCGAGATGCGCAAGATCAAGGCCGAAGGCGGTTGGGGTGTTGTGTTCACCGAGCAATGCGAGATGCACCACACCTCGGAGATCACGCCCTTCATCGAGTTGCGCCTTTGGGACGATGCGGACATTCCCAGCCTCAATCGGATGTCGGACGCGATGAAGGAGCACGGTGCGCTGGCGGGGATCCAGCTGGCCTATTCCGGAGTGAATGGCCCCAATTTCTACACCCGCGAGGTGCCGCGCGCCGTTTCGGCGCAGCCTATCCGCACTTTCACCAATGATCCGGTGCAGGCGCGTGCCCTGTCGAAATCCGAGATCGGTGATCTGCGGCGCTGGTTTGTCACGGCGGCAAAGCGCTCGAAGGCGGCGGGGTTTGACCTTTTGTGCCTCTACGGCGCCCATGGCTTCGGCATCTTCCAGCATTTCCTGAGCCGGGCCACCAATCACCGGACGGATGAATATGGCGGTTCGCTCGAAAACCGCTCACGCTTTGCCCGGGAGGTGGTGGCCGATATCCGCGATGCGGTGGGCGACACGATGGGCCTCACCATGCGGGTGAGCCTTGACGAGACCATCGGAACGCTGGGCTTTTCCAATGCGGAAATGCGCGAATTCATCGAGATGAACCGCAACCTGCCGGATCTGTGGGATCTGGCCCATGGCACCTGGGAGGATTGTTCGGGACCCTCGCGCTTCAAGGAGGAGGCGGCGCAGGAGGTGCTGGTCAAGGGCATCAAGGAAATGACCGACAAGCCTGTCGTGGGCGTGGGGCGTTTTACCAGCCCTGATGTCATGGTGAAGATGATCCGCTCGGGCACGCTGGACCTGATCGGTTGCGCGCGCCCTTCGATCGCCGATCCGTTCCTGCCCCGCAAGATCGAAGAGGGGCGCATCGAGGACATTCGAGAATGTATCGGCTGCAATATCTGCATCACCGGCGACATGACCATGAGCCTCAGCCGCTGCACGCAGAACCCCACTTTCATGGAGGAATGGCGCAAGGGGTGGCACCCGGAACGCATGAACGACAAGGGCGAGAGCAGCAACGTGCTCATCGTGGGCTCGGGCCCGGCGGGACTGGAGGCAGCCTGGGCGCTTTGCCGGCGCGGTTATGACGTGGCGGTGGCCGAGGCGCGCGATGTGCTGGGCGGGCGCGTGGCGCGGGAGCGCATATTGCCGGGGCTGAGCGCCTGGGGGCGGGTGCAGGATTACCGCGAATACCAGCTTTCACAGCGCGCGAATGTGGAAATCTACCGCGAAAGCCCGCTTGACGCCGAGAGCATCCTGGAGTTCGGCTTCGAAAACATCGCCATCGCCACCGGCTCGCACTGGCGGGCGGATGGTGTGGCACGCCAGCACGTGACGCCCATCCCCATCGCCAAGGGCGCGCAGGTCTTTACGCCGGATGACCTGATGGAAGGGCGCGTGCCGGGCGGCAAGGTGGTGCTTTATGACGATGATCACTACTACATGGGCGGGGTCTGCGCCGAGCTTCTGGCGCGGAGCGGTGCCGAGGTGACTCTGATCACCCCATCGGCCTATGTGAGCGACTGGACGAACAACACGCTTGAGCAGGCAACGATCCACGCGCGGCTCGCCGAACTTGGGGTGCGTATTGTGCTCAACCGTGGCGTTACCGAGGTCGGGGCGGATCATGTCATGAGTGATTGCACCTATACCGGCGCGCTTGAGCGGTATGATGCAGAGGCGGTCGTGATGGTGGCCTCGCGGCAGAGCGAGGATGCGCTCTATCACGCGCTCATGGCGCGGCAGGCCGAATGGGCCGATGCCGGCATCAGGTCGGTGAAGCTCTTTGGAGATGCCGAAGCGCCGGGGCCGATCGCCTGGGCGACCTATGCCGGGCACCGCTATGCGCGTGAACTTGACGTGCCGGAACTCGGAGATGCCTTGCCGTTCCGCCGCGAAATTACGCAACTTGCCCCATAATGCAGCATGTGTACAGTATCCACAATATGCGGACCCCGGCTTCGACGGCAGCAAGAGCACTCGGATGTTCCAGCCATTGCTGGCCGCCAGTAAGTCTGTCCCGTCAGGTCACAAAGATTGAGAGATGCCGTTGAACAAGGATGCCACAGCCGCCATTGACGTCCGTAACGCCGTGAAGCGCTATGGTGACTTCACCGCATTGAAGACAATCTCTCTTTCGATCCGGGACAATGAATTCTTCACGCTTCTCGGCCCCTCGGGCTGCGGCAAGACAACGCTTCTGCGCATGATCGCCGGGTTCGAAGACGTGACCGAGGGCGCGATCTTTCTCTTCGGCAAGGAAATCGAGAACCTGCCGCCCAACAAGCGCCCCATCAACACGGTGTTCCAGAATTATGCGCTTTTTCCGCATATGACCGTGACCGATAACGTCGCTTTCGGGGTGCAACGCCTCGGTAAATCGCGGCAGGAAGCCTTGCGCCGTGCGGGCGAGATGCTCGAACTGGTGCAACTGAGCCAGTTTGCCGAGCGCAAGCCAGCGCAGCTTTCGGGCGGCCAGCAGCAACGCGTGGCGCTCGCGCGCGCGCTTGCGCCCTCGCCCAAGGTTCTGCTGCTTGATGAGCCCCTCTCGGCGCTCGATCTCAAACTGCGCCAGGCGATGCGCTTTGAACTCAAGGAGATCCAGCGCGAGACCGGCATCACCTTCATCTTCGTCACCCATGATCAGGAAGAAGCCCTGACCATGTCGGATCGGATCGCGGTGATGTCATCGGGCGAAGTGCAACAATTGGGCGAAGCGCGCGAGATTTACGAAAAGCCTCGCAACATGTTCGTGGCCGACTTCATCGGCGAGACAAACCTTCTCGAGGTGTTCGTAGACAAGATCGTGGAGGGGCGCGCCATGTGCCATCTGGGGGGCGGGCATGCCCTGACCTGCGATGCGGTTGAAGGGGTCGGCGAGGGCGCAAAGGTCCATATGTCGATCCGGCCCGAGCGCCTCGTCCTGTCCGAAACAGAGGCGCCCGAGAACAGCCTGCGGGGCACTGTACATGACAACATCTTTGTCGGAACCGATATTCAGAGCGTGATCGATCTGGATGACGGGCCCCGGATGCTGGTGCGCACGTCGAATTCGGATCGCGGGAAGAAGCATCTCTTCGAGCGCGGCGCAACGGCCTATGTCACGATGGAGGGGGGTGCTGCGCGCCTCCTCGTGGACTGATGGCGGGGGGCGTCGCATCCGGCGGATCCTCGAGCGCGGAAACCTACAAGGAGGCGCGCAACTTCCTGTTGCTGCCGGCCTGGGCGGTGCTTGTGATCTTCGTGCTTGCGCCGGTGATGATGATGTTTGTTTATTCCTTTCTCACAAAGGAATTTCGCGGCGGTGTCATCTGGGAGTTCAGCTTTGCCGCCTATGATCAGTTCTTTTGCGACCGTGGCCTCTTCGGAGACGAGCCCTGCAGCTTTGAATGGACCTATATCGGCATCTTCTGGCGGTCGATCTGGCAAGCCGGGCTGGCTACGTTCTTCGCGCTGCTCATCGGCTTTCCAACGGCCTATTTCATCGCTACAAGGCCGCCCCATCTGCGTGCCATCTGGGTGTTTCTCATCACCATTCCCTACTGGGTCAATCTGCTCATCCGCACCGTTTCGATGAAGTTCCTGATCCGCGACACGGGCCCGCTCAATGAATTTCTGCTCTGGGTCGGAATCATCGAGAGCCCGCTCGGCATCGCCTATACCAATACCGCGGTGCAACTGGGGCTCTTCTACTCCTATCTGCCTTTCATGGTGCTGCCCATCTATGCGGCGGTCGAACGGTATAACTTCGCCCTGTCGGAAGCCGCGGCCGATCTTTACGCCTCGAAATGGACGACCCTGCGGCTTGTCCTGCTGCCTGCGGTGAAACCGGGAGTGATTGCCGGCTGTATTCTGGTGTTCGTGCCCTCCCTCGGCTCGTTTCTGGCACCAGACCTTCTGGGCGGGGCGCGCAATTTCATGATCGGCTCGCTTATCGATGAGCAATTCAGGGGCAGTGCAGGCAACTGGCCCTTCGGCGCTGCCGCATCGATGATCCTGCTGAGCATGGTGCTTTTGCTTCTCATGATCTTCGCCCGCCAGCAGAGCAAGGCTGAGGGGAGGGGCTAGATGAAGCGGCGCAACGACATCAAGCATTATACCGGCTTCCTGCCCCTTACGCTGCTGTGTCTTTTCATTCTCTACACGCCACTGATCGTGGTGATGGTGTATTCCTTCAACGAAAGCACCTCCATCACAACATGGGGAGGCTTCAGCCTCAAATGGTATGTGGATGTCTTCACAGGCCCCGAGAGCGCCAAATTCAAGCAGGCGGCGTGGAATTCCTTTGTCATCGCCATCGCGGCGGCCACCACCGCGACCATCATCGCGACACTGGCCGCTACCGCGATCATCCGTGGCGGGCGCTTCAAGCTGCGGCTTCCATCCCTGGGGCTGATTTCCCTGCCGCTGATGGTGCCCGAGATCGTGACCGCCGTGGCGTTGCTCATCTTCTACAATTTCATCGGGTTCAGCCGGGGGATGATGACGATTCTCGTTGCCCATATCGTCTTTTGCATTCCCTTTGCCTACATGCCCATCGCCGCCCGGATGCAGGGGATCGAAGACACCTATGAGCAAGCGGCACTGGACCTTTACGCGACCCGTTTCGAGGCCTTCACCAAGATCCTGCTGCCGCTGATGCTGCCCGGCATCATCTCCGGCTACCTTCTGGCATTCATCATCAGCCTTGACGATTTCATCATCACCAACTTCGTCAAAGGTGCAGGGGTGGAAACCTTGCCTACGGCGATCTTCGGGTCCGTCAAGCAGGGGATCCGGCCCAATATCATGGCGATTTCCACGATGCTTCTCGCGGTATCCATGCTCATCGTCACACTATCCTACCTGATCAGCAAAACTGATAAAACCAAGTGACCAACAAGGGAGAAAGACCATGAAGACCCTCTTCAGAACCACCGCAACCGCAATGGCGCTCAGCCTGGCCGCGACTTCGGCCATGGCCGAGGGCCGCGTGGTCATCTATCACTGGTTCGAGTACATTCCGCAGGCGCTGCTGGACAAATTCACCGAAGAGACCGGCATCGATGTGGTTATGGACACCTTCGATTCCAACGAGGCAATGCTGGCCTCTCTCAGAGGTGGGGGCATGGGCACCTACGATCTTGCGGTGCCGGGCGATTATATGGTCGAGATCATGGCAGCGGATGGCATGCTCGATACGATCGCCGAAGGCGAACTGGCCAACAAGGGCAACATTTCGGAAGAATGGGCCGACCCGAGCTTTGATCCGGGGCGCGCCCATTCCATCCCCTACCAGTGGGGTTCCACCAGCTTTTCGGTGAATCGCGATATATTTGACGGGGAAATCGGAACGACCGACATCATCTTCAACCCGCCCGAAGAACTGAGCGGGCGAATCAACATGCTCGACAGCCAGGGCGAGGTGATGGCACTGGCCTCGCTGCATCTGGGAATCCCGCAATGCAGCAATGATCGTGAAGAACTCACGGCCCTGAACGATCTGCTGCAGGAGTCGAAAGATGGCTGGCTTTCCTTCAACTCCGATACGGCCAGGGAAGTGCTTGTCTCGGGCGACGCAGCGGCAGGCATGATCTGGAATGGCTTCAGTGCGCGGGCGCGTGAGGAAGGTGCGAACGTGGAATATGCCTTTCCCGAGCAGG
>SLDH01000149.1 GCA_007125415.1 Roseovarius sp. | reverse complement strand
CGGTCATCTTCGGATCTCACTTCGGTTGATGAATATCTGGGTCAGCCGGCGCGCTCTGGCGCATCACCGGCCTCTTTTGGTCTTGATCGCGGCCAGAGCAGCCGCCATCCTGTCGTCATGGGGCGCTGACGGAAGTCGCAACGGGATGGCGCAAAGCGAATGATTATCGACAAAGCATCGTCTGCTGACGCAGCTGCGATCGCGCAAATTCATCGGACTGCCCGTCAGAAGGCCATGCCGTGGCTTCCCGTATTGCACAGGCCGGAAGAGGACCTCTGGTTCTTCAGCACCATGGTTCTCCCCGAAGAAATGGTCCTGGTTGCCCGCGAGAACACGCAGCCTGTCGGGTTCATCTCGTCGCATCAAGGATGGTTGAACCATCTCTATATTGCACCGGACAGATGGGGCATGGGGCTGGGCAGCAGGCTGCTGGAAGCCGCACGATCAGAGACGGACCACCTTCAGCTGTGGGTGTTTCAAGACAATATGAAAGCGCGTCACTTCTATTCCAAACACGGATTCTGCGAGCGCGCGTTCACGGACGGGCGGGGCAATGAAGAGAAAGTGCCAGATCTCAGAATGGAATGGTCGCGAGACAGTTGAGCTTGTCGTTGGTTCTGGCGGTGTCCGCTTGGTCCCACAACCCTTACGCGCCCTGACTGGTCTGGCAGGACAGGTCGCCTGCAGCTGGTCGGATCGGCGTGAAGAGCCCATATCGACCTGCGCTGCGGGGGGGTACTTATGGCGGCTTCCGTGAATTTCCTTCACACTCATGTCCCTTATGAACGTGCGACGATGCCGACACCCGTGATGACCAAGAGCATGCCAAGCCCCTTGGCAAAGGAAAACGCCCGGACTTCCAGACCCATTGCCCCCAGATGATCGTAGATCGCCGCGCCGACGAGGTTGCCGGTTACGACGATGACCAAGAATAGCGTGACCCCCAGCACCGGGATACCGTGCATGGAGATGACGACATGGATCGCTCCAAACAGCCCACCCAGCCAAACCCAGATCGGTAACTGTCCGAGGCTGGCGACAGACAAATTCCGAAAACTCCCAAGTAAGAGCGCGAGCAAACCCGTCAAAACCGTCGCAGTCGCGAAGGCCAGAAAGACAGCGGTCAAATAGTCCCGGTTAAGGCCCGCAGAAAGTCGGGCATAGATTGGACCTTGGGCCGCTACGAGTATTCCGCCCGTGAAGGCCAAGGCCGCACTGATCAGAGTTGCGGCATGAGCCATCGCTCAAAGATACCGATACATATAGGTCGTTGCGTGCCGCGCTTGCCCATCAGGGTCAAAGGCAAAGTCGGGGATCACGCCCGCCTGTTCGAAGCCAACGCTGCGATAAAGCGCTTCGGACACGTCGCCCGTGCGTGTATCGAGCGTGACGAGGACCTTGTCGGCGCGACGTGCGGCATTGAGCGCAGCAGTCATCAATGCCCTCCCTAAACCGAGACGACGGCTTTCAGGATGAACGATCATCTTAGTGATTTCGGCTCGATGAGGCTGGTTCGGGGGCATACCCGTGATCAGCTGAACCGTGCCAACCAGACGACTATCAATGAATACCCCAAAAAGATGCCGCCCCCCACTCTCTACTGCGGTGCGGACGTCTTTCCGCCAGAACCGCTCTGCCTCAGCCATTGTCAGCCTCGCCATAAAGCTGATTGCAGCGCCATCCGCGACGCTGTCCATAAGGACCCGGCACAGGTCGCTGGCGTGCGTGTCGATATCGCAGGATGAGAGTTCAACGACAGTCAAAGAGCGGTTGGTCATGAGAGCGCAATCACATATGTGCAGGTGGTGTCGGTGGTTTTGAAAACGGTCTCCCCAAAGAGAATGTATCGCAGGCAGTCTCCCATCTTCAGATCATAGGCCGTGCCATCGACGCTGATCTGCATCTCGCCGGATAGAACATAGACATGATGTTCCTGACCTGGGATCGCGGGGGCCGCGTATGCGATCAGTTGACCCTTGCCGAGTTGGCTTTCGACAACTTCGATCGAAAGAGGCCCATTTGATGGTGAAACGCTCCGCCGCACAAAGTCATGCTTCGGGTCACGCCAAATGGCCTGATCCTTACGCTTAACAACAGGTTGAAAGCCTTTTTCGAGCGGAGCTAAGAGTTGCGAGATGGGGAGGGCATAGACCGATGCGAGCCGTCCAAGTGTTTCGGCAGTGGGACTGACCTCTGCATTTTCGATGCGGGAGAGCGTTGCGCGACTCAATCCGCTGCGCTCTGCGAGAACGGCAAGAGTCAGGTCGTGATGTTCGCGGAGCCCTCGCAGATGGTGTGCCAACTTCAGGCTTTCTGAAAGATCGGTGATTCCCATATTCGGAATAATTCCCTTTTTAGGGATGCTTTGTCAAGTCGAATAAGGAGGCATTCACCCTTGTCATATGAACGGCAGAATGTCCCGCACCGCTGCCCCTCGCCTCGCGATACCAATCCTTGCATGAGGTTGGTGAACACTCGGTCGCACAGGCCAGATGACAGGACAGTATCAGGTATTTCGGCCTGCGCGGCCGATGGCGCGACGGATATCGGCGATGATCTGGCTCTGCGACAGGCGGAAGGAATTGGCGTCCGGTGTGGTGATGTGCATCACGACCTGCACTGGGCGGGTGCGGGTGTCATCGCCGGCGTGTGCGCCCTCGCGCGCGGTGGCAATGGCGCGCAGTTGCGCCCGCGACAGCACCAGCTCGCCCCGCTGCAGGATGGCGGGAACCTCGTCAGGGCGTAGCCCGGCCCAGCCGCCGGAATGCAGGCGCAGGGCACCGGCAAAGGCCATGGCAGGAACTGCGCGCATTTGCGACGGCCCACCGACCATGCCCCCGTCATGGAAGATCCCCGCCAGCAGCCCGCCGCCCATGCTGCCGCCAAAGGCGCTGCCGAGCGCGTTGGCGAGTGGGCCAAGGATGGCCGAGCGGATGGCAATGCGCGTGATGTCGGCCAGCATCGAATCTGCCAGTGCCTTGAAGTCGACCTTGCCTTTGGTGACAAAGCTCACCAAGGCGTCTTCCACGCCTCGAAAGGCTGCGCTCAGCGCATCGCCGATCTGCTGGCCTGTGTTTTGCGCCTCCTCGGCATAGCGGCGCAAGGCGTCGGTCACGGCCTCCCAGCCGCGCGCAGCCTCTTGCGCGGCATCAGCAATGGCGCCGCCAGCTGCCACGCCTGCCTCGGCCGCCCGGGCAGCAGAGCCCCCGCTGCCGCCAGACGCACCCGCCTCACCGCCTGCAATATCTTCAAAGGCGGCATTCAGCCGTTCGGTGGAGAAAGCCGCATCGCTGATCCCATCG